>JAJECZ010000420.1 GCA_022821735.1 Alphaproteobacteria bacterium
GACGGTCTTCTATACCGTGCGCGACGATAATGCGCGGCCGCGCTGGGCTTACCGCCGCAGCCTCGGAGGGGAGCCCGAGCTCGTTTACGAGGAGCCTGACCCCGGTTTCTTCCTGAATGTCGGGAAGACCCAGAGCGGCCGGTTCATCGTCCTGGATTCCCACGATCACACGAGCGGCGAAATCCGCCTCGTCGATGCCGACCGGCCCGACAGCCCGCCGCGCCTGGTGGCCGCCCGGCGCCCCGATGTCGAATATTCGCTGGGAGACCAGGGGCTGCAATTGCTGATCCTCACCAACGACCGCGAGGCCGAGGATTTCCGCATTGCCTCCGCTCCGCTCGATACCCCGGACCCGGACGCATGGGAGGACCTGGTGCCGCACAGGCCCGGATGCCTCATCCTGCAATTGCTCCTGTTCCGCGACTGGATCGTGCGCCTGGAGCGCGAGAACGGATTGCCCCGGATCACGGTGCGCGCTCTCGCCTCAGGCGAGGAACATGCCATCGTGTTCGACGAGGAGGCCTATTCCCTCGCCATTGTGCCCGGCTTCGAATACGCGACCGACGTGCTGCGTTTCGCCTACTCCTCACCGACGACGCCCACGCATGTCTATGACTACGACATGGCGAACCGGACGCGCCGGCTGCTGCGCAAACAGGAGGTGCCGAGCGGCCATGACCCCGGGGACTACCGGACGCGGCGGCTGACCGCGACCGCGCCGGACGGCGAAGACGTGCCCGTCACCCTGCTCCATCGCGCCGATCTCGAATTCTCTCCGCTTCCGCCCTGCCTGCTCTATGGCTACGGCGCCTACGGCATATCGATCCCTGCCGGTTTCTCGACTTCGAGGCTCAGCCTTGTCGATCGGGGATTCGTCTATGCCATCGCCCACATAAGGGGCGGGACGGACCGCGGCTACCGGTGGTACCGGACCGGCAAGCTGGCCGGCAAGACCAACAGTTTCGACGACTTCATCGCCGCAGGGCGCCATCTGGCGGCCGAGGGCTGTGCGGGCGGCATCGTTGCGCACGGCGGCAGCGCCGGAGGATTGCTGGTCGGCGCGGCCGCCAATCGCGCGCCGGACCTCTTCAGGGCTGTGCTCGCCGAAGTGCCCTTCGTCGATGTGCTCAACACCATGTCCGATCCGACCTTGCCGCTGACGCCGCCGGAATGGCCGGAATGGGGCAATCCGATAGAGGACGAGGAAGCGTTCCGGCGGATCGCCGCCTACAGCCCGTACGAGAATGTCGCGGCGAAGTCCTATCCCGACATTTTCGCTACGGCCGGAGTCTCCGACCCGCGCGTGACCTATTGGGAGCCGGCAAAGTGGATTGCCGCGCTGCGCGAGACGGTCGAAGGCGACCCCGTGCTGTTGCTGCGAACGAACATGGTCGCGGGCCATGGCGGCGCGTCGGGGCGCTTCGAGACGTTGAACGAACTTGCGGAAATATACGCCTTCGCGCTCAGCCGCTTCGGGATAATCGACTAGCGGCCACCTTCCAGATTGCGCTCGAACTGTTCTTTCGTCAGCTCCATTCCGACATAGATGCGGTAAGCCGCAAAGGATGCGTTTTCTTTCGTCGGGACATCCAGGACCAGCGGCTCCACCCTCGCGGCTTCGGTCCTGCTTCCCTCGAACGCGACCTGCACCGAAAACGCCTTCCGCGCCGCTATGCCGCCCTCGGGATCGACCACCGCAACGAAATAACCGAAATTCTGCTGGGCTGCCGAAATGGCGGGACCGCGCTGCGTGCGGAACAGGATGTCGAGGTCGATCGAACCGGTCCTCGTGTCGCTGTCGAATCTGCATTCGGCCGTGAGGTTTCCGACATGCGCCTGGAATTCGATATCTGTCAGGTCGCTGCCACCGCCCCCGAATCTCGTCAGCTGCCCCGCATTGTCGAGAACGCCCACCGTCGGGCAGGGGACGGCCGATCCCCCGAAAACCGAACACCCGCCCAACACCGATAGCGCCGCCAATACTGCAGCTCCAGCCGCAAATCCTCTCGCCATCGACTGCCCTCTGGATTAGGTTCAGCGGCGCGCCACGCGCTTTGCCGACCTTAGAACGGTCCGGAGGCATGCACAATGACGAGCGAAAAGTCAGCCCTTACTGTCCGTCTTGTCGGTCCGCGCGGCTTTTGCGCCGGGGTGGTCCGCGCGATCCAGATCGTAGAAGCGGCGTTGGAGCGCTACGGCGCCCCGGTCTATGTGCGTCACGAAATTGTCCATAACCGCTTTGTCGTCGAGACCCTCGAGAAGAAGGGAGCCGTTTTCATCGAGGAACTGGAGGAGGTTCCGGACGACGTGCCGGTCGTTTTTTCCGCGCACGGCGTACCGAAGTCCGTTCCCGAGGAAGCCCAGAGGCGCGAGCTTCATTACATCGATGCCACATGCCCGCTGGTGAGCAAGATCCATCGGGAGGCCGAGCGGCATTTCGCGGCGGGGCGGCACCTGTTGCTGATCGGCCATGCCGGCCATCCGGAAGTCGTGGGCACGATGGGCCAGTTGCCGAAGGGAGCGGTGGAATTGGTTCAGACCGTTGACGAGGCGCGGCAGATCGAACCGCCGGCGGACTGTGACCTTGCCTATGTTACTCAGACAACGCTCTCGGTGGACGATACCGCCGAAATCATCGATGCATTGCGCGCCCGCTTTCCCGAGATGCACGAGCCGAGGCGGGAGGACATCTGCTACGCCACCACCAACCGCCAGGCGGCAGTCAAGGCGGCCGTTCCCGGTGCGGATGCGGTGCTCGTGCTCGGATCTTCGAACTCTTCGAACTCCAACCGGCTGGTCGAGGTCGCGAGGGCGGCCGGGTGCCCGCGAGCGTTCCTCGTGGATGGCGTGGAGCATATCGACTGGGCGGCGCTGGCGGATGTCGGGGTCTTGATGGTCACCGCGGGCGCGTCGGCGCCGGAAGTGCTCGTCGAGGAGGTCGTGGAAGCCTGCCGGGAGCGCTTTGCGGTCACGGTCGAAGAATGGATCGATACCCTCGAAACAGTGAAGTTCAAACTTCCGCGCGAATTGGCGGCCTGACTCTGAATGGCGGTCTATACGCCGGTCGGCGAAACCGCCCTTGAGCGGTTCCTGGCCGGCTACCGGCTGGGCGCCGTGCTGCGGTTCGAACCCATACCGGAGGGAATCGACAACACGAACTACCTGCTCGAAGCATCTTCGGGCCGGTATGTGCTGACCTTGTTCGAGAGCCGGATCGACCCGGCGGACTTGCCGTTCTTCGTCGAACTGATGGACTACCTGGCCGTTCGCGGGGTGCCCTGCCCCGCTCCTGTGCCGCGCATCGATGGAACGAGACTGACGCGGCTCGCAGGGCGGATGGCCCTGGTCGTGACCTTCCTGGAAGGAGAGCGCGACCCCGGCGCGTTCCGGGCCGTCGGCGAAGCGCTTGCCCGGCTTCATCTGGCCGGCGAGGGGTTCGCTTCGAGGCGTTCCAACGACCTGGGGCTGGAAGGATGGCACCGCCTTGCCGCCCTGACATCCGCCCGGGCCAGCGAAGTGGCCCCGGGCCTGGCCGGACGCATTTCCGAGGCGTTGACGGAGTTGGCCGGGGTCTGGCCTGAGGGCCTTCCGGACGGCGCCATCCATGCGGACCTCTTCCCCGACAATGCAGTTTTTCGGGGAGGCGCCGTTTCAGGCATTTACGACTTCTATTTCGCCTGCACGGACGCGCTGGCCTACGACCTCGCCATTGCCCAGGTTGCATGGACCGTGGACCCGGAGGGGCGCTTTGACACCCGCGCGGCAGCAGAAATGCAACGAGGCTACGAGACCGTCAGGCCGCTTGAGCCTGCGGAATCGCGCGCATTGGCGACGCTCAGGCGAGGTGCGGCGCTTCGCTTTCTTCTGACCCGGCTGCATGACTGGTTGTACCCGGCGCCCGCGGCCCTGATGACCCCAAAGGACCCGCTCGAATATCTGCGCAAGCTGGACGGGCTGTCGTGAACAGGGTTGAAATCTTTACCGACGGGGCCTGTCTCGGCAATCCGGGCCCCGGCGGCTGGGCGGCTTTGCTGCGCTTCGGCGACCGGGAATCGGAACTGGTCGGCGGCGCCCGGCACACGACGAACAACCGCATGGAACTGATGGCCGCCATTGCAGGCTTGGAAGCCCTGACCCGGCCCTGTTCCGTGCGGCTGACGACGGACAGCCGGTATGTCATGGACGGCATCCGGTCCTGGCTGCCGGCGTGGAAGCGCAACGGCTGGCGGACTGCGGCCCGAAATCCCGTGAAGAATATCGACCTGTGGCAGCGGCTCGACACGGCCGCGGCCCGCCATGAAATCGAATGGCTTTGGGTCCGCGGCCATGCCGGCCACGCCGAGAATGAGCGCGTCGACGCCCTTGCGCGGCAGCAGGCCGAGCGCGAGGGCGGCAGCTGCTAGAGCTGTTCGAGAATTTTCTCGGCGCTGGAAACCTCGAAGGCTCCGCCGTCCTCGAGATTCAACTGCGTGACCGTTCCGTCCTCGACGATCATCGAATACCGGCGCGCACGGACGCCAAGTCCGAGACCGCTAAGGTCCAGCTCGACTCCCATCGCTTTCGCGAGGTCGCCGCTGCCGTCGGCCAGCATCCGGACCTTGCCGGCCGCGCCCTGCTGCTCGCCCCAGGCGCCCATGACGAACGGGTCGTTGACCGCGACGCAAACGACATCGTCCACGCCTTTCGCCCGGATTGCGTCGGCCTTATCGACAAAGCCGGGCAGGTGCTTCGCCGAGCAGGTCGGGGTGAAGGCGCCTGGCACGCAGAAAGCGACGACCTTCCTGCCGCCGAACAGGTCTCCGGTCTCGACGCTCTGCGGCCCGCCGTCGCCCATTTCCTTCAAGGTCGCCGCGGGCACCTTGTCTCCTACAGCAATCGTCATGTCTGCTACTCCTCGCATTCGATGAACGTACCATAAAAAGCCCCCGCGCCAGTGCAAGGCGAAGGATTGAAGCAGGGCCGGAGCGGACTGGATGGCGTCCGGTCTTCCTTATATAACTCCGGTGTCGTACTGGCCGGAGGCGCTTATGCCGGATTCGGTGCCGGCGGGCGTAACGGACCGCGGGAAATTCCAGGATCCCGATCTCACTGCGGACGGCAGCCGCCGCGCCAGGGTCGCGTTGCGCAGGCTTGAAACGCTGTGGATCAACACCGGCACGCTCTGCAACCTCGCCTGCCGCAACTGTTACATCGAGTCCAGCCCGCGCAATGACCGGCTCGCTTATATCCGCGCGGACGAGGCAGCGGCATATCTCGACGAGATCGTCCGCTCGGACGCCGGTACGCGGGTTATCGGCTTCACCGGCGGCGAGCCGTTCATGAATCCCGAGTTCATGACCATGTTGGCGGATGCGCTCGGACGCGGTTTCGAGACGCTGACCCTGACCAACGCGATGCGCCCGATGATGAAGCATCGCGAAGCGCTGTCGGCGCTGAGAGCCCTGCACGGCGGACGGCTTCGCATCCGGGTCTCGCTGGACCATTACACCAGGGCCCTGCACGAGACGGAACGAGGCGGACACAGCTGGACGCCGGCATTGGCCGGGCTGTCGTGGCTCGACAGGAACGGGTTCGCTCCGGAAGTCGGCGGGCGCACCTGCTGGGGAGAAGACGAAGCCTCCACGCGCGCCGGTTACGCACGGTTGTTTGCAACGCTCGGCCTGACCTGCAACGCCGACGATCCGATTGCGCTGACGCTCTTTCCCGAAATGGACGAAGGCGCATCCGTGCCCGAGATCACCGCCGGTTGCTGGGCGGCGCTCGGAAAGTCATCTGCGGATGTCATGTGCTCATCCTCCCGCATGGTTGTGAAGCGCCGGGGCGCTGCGACGCCCGCAGTCGTCGCTTGCACCCTCCTGCCCTACGATCCCCGTTTCGAGCTTGGCGAGACGCTGTCCGACGCCGCGGGCCCGGTGTCCCTGAACCATGTGCATTGCGCCCGTTTCTGCGTGCTCGGCGGCGGAGCCTGCGGCGGCGCGTGAGAGTTCCAAGGTCGGGACCCGACGTTTCGAATTGGTATCTTGACTTTGTTGCCTGCGCGACCATATCTCTGCATAAAGTCGCCTAGCCTACTAAATTCGGATTTGCGAACGCATGGAAGACGAACGCTATTTCGGCTTTCTGGTCTCGGATGTCGCCCGCTTGCTGCGCACGGAATTCGACCGCCGGGTGCGGGATCTGGATCTCACGCGGTCGCAGTGGCTGGCGCTCACCCGCATTTACCGCCAGCCCGGCTGCACGCAGTCGGAACTGGCCGAGACCCTGGAGATGGAAAAGGGCTCTGCCGGCCGCCTGATCGACCGGCTTGAAGACAACGGGTTCGTGGAGCGCAAGGCCGACCCGACGGACCGCCGCGTCAAGCGTATCCACCTCACGCCCGAAGCCGAAGCGATCGAACGGACGATGCGCATGATCGCCCTCGAGACAATTCACGAAGCGCTGAGCGACCTTGACGAGGCCGAGCGCGACAAGGCCGTGGAAGTGCTCATAACGGTCAAGGCCCGTTTGCAGGAAATGCTCCAGAACAGCAACCAGACGGCCAATGCGGTCGAGCGACAGGAAGCGGCACAATGAGCTTGCGACGCGTGAGCCGGGCCCTGACCCGCCTGTTCCTGCTGATCGTGGTTCCGCTCGCCGCGATAGCGGCCGGGGCTTACGTCTATCTCACCGGCGGGCGTTACGTGACGACGGAAAACGCCTATGTGAAGAACGACATCATCCAGGTCAGCGCCGACATCGAAGGACGGGTGGTGGATATCGCCGTGCGGGACCACCAGGAAGTCCGTTCCGGAGACCTTCTTTTCCGGATCGATCCGGTTCCCATCCAGATCCGCCTCGCACGCGCCGAGGCGGAACTGGGAACGGTGCGCGACGAGCTGCGCGGGCTGCGCGCCGAATACGATGTCGCCGCGGGCGAGCTGGCGGTAACGGAAGGCGAATTGAACGAAGCGCTTGAGGCCGTGCGCTACCACAAGATGCAGGTGAAGCGCTTCCGCAGCTTGCAGCGCCGGGGCGCGACGACCCGAATCAGGCTTGAAGCCGCAGAACACGACCTGGCGGTTGCCCGCCAGCGGACCGAAGTCGTTCGCAAGCAGGCGGAGGTCGCCCGAAAGCGGATGGGCCGGGTCCTGGTGCAATTGGGCGGAGCGCTCGACATTCCGGTCGAGAGCCACCCGAAGTACCGCGAAAAGGAGTCGCTGCGGGACGAGGCCCGGCTCGACCTCGAACGCACGGTCGTCCATGCGCCGGTCGGCGGGATAGTCAGCAACGTCAAACTGCAGGCCGGCGAATATGTCGATTCCGGCAAGCCTGTATTTTCCATTATCGCCGGGAGCCAACCCTGGGTCGAAGCCAATCTCAAGGAGACGGAGCTCACCCATGTCCGCGTCGGCCAGAAGGCGACAGTCGTGGTCGATGCTTATCCGGATGTCATGTGGCACGCGGTCGTGGAGAGCATCAGTCCGGCCACGGGTGCGGAATTCGCCGTGCTGCCGCCCCAGAATGCGACCGGCAACTGGGTCAAGGTCGTGCAGCGCCTGCCGGTGCGCCTGCAGCTTCAGGAACGGCCCGGCGCGCCTCCCCTGCGGGCCGGCATGACCGTTTCCGCCTCCATCGACACGGTGCGCGAGCGGCATCTGCTGACCGTCATGAAGGAAAGCTGGGCCCGCACCCGGTCCGACATCGAATAGTCTGCCCATGGACGACACGCCGCTTCATCGTAGATAATCGGGACTGCCTACGAGGAAACGCCTCGACCCCGGGAGCTCAGGTATGGCGCTTGCGCAAGTCAAGCTCGACGACAAATACACTTCGGACGAAGGACGGGTTCTCCTTACGGGAGCTCAGGCCCTGGTCCGGCTTCCCCTTGTGCAGCGCCGCCGCGACCTTGCAGCCGGCCTGAATACCGCCGGCTTCGTTTCCGGCTATCGCGGCTCCCCCCTTGGCGGCTACGACCAGCAGCTATGGGCGGCACGCAAGCATCTTCAGGACCACCATGTCGTCTTCAAGGCGGGTGTCAACGAGGACCTCGCCGCGACTTCCGTCTGGGGAACGCAGCAGTCCGGTTTCTTCGGCGACGCGAAATATGACGGCGTCTTCAGCATCTGGTACGGCAAGGGGCCGGGCGTGGACCGGACCGGCGATGCGCTCAAGCATGCCAACCTGTTCGGCACGCATCCGCATGGCGGCGTCATTGCTCTCGCGGGCGACGACCATATCGCCAAGAGCTCCACGACGGCGCATCAGAGCGAGTTCGCATTCGTCGACGCGATGGTGCCGATCCTGAACCCGTCGGGGGTCCAGGAGTTCCTCGACTTCGGCCTCTACGGCTTCGCCATGTCGCGCTATGCGGGCCTTTGGGCCGGTTTCATCTGCGTCACGGACACGGTCGATTCGACGGCGACCGTCGATATCGACCCGCACCGGGTGCAGATCCGGCTGCCGACCGATTTCGAGATGCCGGAGGGCGGGCCCAACATCCGCTGGCCGGATGTCTGGGTCGAACAGGAGCCCCGCCTGCACCATGTCAAGCTGCCGGCGGCCGTCGCCTTCGTACGCGCGAACCGGCTGGACCGGGTCACGGTCGGCGGGCCGGGCCGGCGGATCGGCATCGTCACGACCGGCAAGTCCTATCTGGATACGCGGCAGGCGCTCTCGGCGCTCGACATCGACGACTCAACTGCACGCGACCTCGGGCTCTCGGTCTACAAGGTGGCGCTCTCCTGGCCGATCGAGCCGGAAGGCATGCGCGCCTTCTGCGAGGGCCTGGAGGAGGTCATCGTCGTCGAGGAAAAGCGCGGGCTGATCGAGCCGCAGATCAAAGAGCTTCTCTTCGGCACGCCGGCCGACCGCCGGCCCCGCGTTGTCGGCAAGACCGACGAGGACGGGCGGGAGCTGCTGCGGACCTACGGGGAATTGCAGCCCGAGGAAGTGGCCGAGGTCATTCTCTCCCGGCTCGGTCGGATAGCTGACATCTCGCGCTTCGAGTCGCGGCTGGAGGCGATTCGGAGCGTGACGCGCCAGTCGGGCGGCAACCAGCCCAGCCTCGTGCGCACGCCGTCCTTCTGCTCCGGCTGTCCGCACAACTCCGGCACCAAGCTGCCGGACGGGTCGCGGGCGTTCTCGGGCATCGGCTGCCACTTCATGGCGCAATGGGTCGATCCGGACAAGACTGCCACCTACACCCATATGGGCGCAGAAGGCGCGACCTGGGCCGGGCTGCACCACTTCGTCGAGACGCCGCACATCTTCCAGAACATCGGCGACGGCACCTACTACCATTCCGGCATCCTGGCGGTGCGCGCCGCCGTCGCGTCGGGCGCCAACATGACCTACAAGGTGCTCTACAACGATGCCGTCGCGATGACCGGCGGGCAGCCGGTGGACGGGCCGCTGTCGCCCGCAATGGTGACGCAGCAACTCGCCGCCGAGGGCGTAAAGCCGGTCTATCTCGTCACCGATACGCCGGAAGCCTATGAGAAGGCGCGCGACCTTGCGCCCGGCACGGTGGTGAAGCACCGCTCGGAGTTGAACCAGGTCCAGATCGAGTTGCGGGAGATCGAGGGCGTTTCAGGCCTCGTCTATGTGCAGACCTG
>JAJECZ010000089.1 GCA_022821735.1 Alphaproteobacteria bacterium
GAGCCGCCGAACACCAGCCACCGGTCCACCGAAAGGTGCCGGCGCAGCGTCTCGATGTCGCGGATGAGATGCTGCATGGTGTTGGACCGCGTCTCCGCGCCGGGCGTCGAGCGGCCGGCGCCGCGCTGGTCGAACAGCAGGATGCGGTAGGCGGCGGGGTCGAAGAAGCGCCGGTAGGCCGGCGTGCAGCCCGCTCCCGGCCCCCCGTGCAGGAACAGCACCGGCAGGCCGCCCGGACTGCCGGCTTCCTCCCAGTACATGACATGGCCGCCGTCCAGCGGCAGCATGCCGCTTTGCGCCGCCTCGATTGCCGGAAAAAGGTCCGTCCGCCCGCCCATCGCCCGAACCTTAGCGGCCGCCGTGCAAGGCTTCCAGACGCCCATGACGCGCTTCCTTCTGTCCCTGCTCTTCCCGCTGCTCGCCGGCCCGGCCCTTGCGGGCGCCGGCGACGTCAAGCCGGCCGACGTGCGGCTGCTGGAAGGCGCCGGGCCGTTCGTCGCGGCCTTCCTGGCCCGGCCCGGCGTGCGCTACGAACCCGACCCGCCCCGCCTCGACCGGCACGGGAGGCGCCTCGCGCACGTGTTTTCCGGCCCGCTCTGGCTTCAGCGGGAGCTGGTGGCGCGCGGCCTCGCCGTCGTGGCGCCGCCGCTTATCTCGCGCGAGCGGTCCGAAGCCCTGCTCGCGCTGGAGCGCCGGGCGCGTGCGTCCGAACCCGGACGCTGGCTGCGGCGGGAAGCGCGAGTCGTTGCAGCGGACCGTGCGCGCTCGGTTCTCGACCGCTTCGCCATCGTGGAGGGGCGCGTCCTCGCGACCGCCAGGGGCTTCCGCAGCAATTTCGTCAATTTCGGCGAGGACTGGCGCGAGGACTTCACCATCTACCTTAAGCGCGGGCGCATCTCGCGCGCCTTCCCGCCGGGGACCCTGGAAGGGCGGCGCGTCCGGGTGCGCGGCTGGGTGTATTACAGCAACGGCCCCGCCATCGAGCTCGCCGACCCGCTCTATCTGGAAGTGCTGGGCAGGTAGCAGGGCGGTCAGCCCGCCAGCCCCTGGCGGTAGCTCAGCGCCTCCGCGATGTGCAGGCGGCCCACCCGGTCCTTCGTGTCCATGTCGGCCAGGGTGCGCGCCACGCGGAGCACGCGGTGGTAGCCGCGCGCCGAGAGCCTGAGCCGCTCCGTCGCGCTTTGCAGGAGGGAGGCGCCGGCCTCGTCCGGGGCCGCGGCCGCGGCGAGCCTCGCACCGTCGATATCGCCGTTCAGGGCCGGCTCCCCGTAGCGCGCTGCCTGCCTGCCGCGCGCCTCCGCCACGCGGGCCGCGACATGCCGGCTGCTCTCGGCCGGCGGCGGCAGCGCCAGGTCCGCGGCCGCGACGCGGGGCACGTCCACGAACAGGTCGAAGCGGTCCAGCAGCGGGCCGGAGAGGCGCCGGCGATAGTCCGCCGCACAGCGCGGCGCGCGGTTGCAGGCGCGTTCCGGCTCGTCGATATGGCCGCAGCGGCAGGGGTTCATCGCCGCCACGAGCTGGAAGCGGGCCGGATAGACGACATGCCGGTTGGCGCGCGCGATCGTCACCCTGCCGACCTCCAGCGGCTGCCTGAGCGCCTCCAGCGCAGGTCGGACGAACTCGGGCAGCTCGTCCAGGAACAGCACGCCCCGGTGCGCGAGCGAAATCTCCCCCGGCGCGGCGCGCTGCCCGCCGCCGACCAGCGCCGTCATCGACGAGGAATGGTGCGGATCGCGGAAGGGGCGTTGGCGCGGAATACGCCCGGCTTTCAGCGCGCCTGCGGCGCTGTGGATCCTCGACACCTCCAGCGCCTCGGCCGGCTGGAGCGGCGGCAGCACGCCCGGCAGGCGGGCCGCCAGCATCGACTTGCCCGCGCCCGGCGGCCCCGAAAACAGCAGGTTGTGGCCGCCGGCCGCGGCAATCTCCAGCGCCCGCTTGGCGGTCTCCTGTCCCTTGATGTCGTGGAGGTCGAGCCCGTCCGCCTCCGCGGCGACCTCGCCGGGCTCGGGCGGCGTCAGCAGCTGCCGGCCGCGGAAGTGGTTGAGCAGCGCCAGCAGCGTCTTCGGCGCCAGCACTTCGAGGTCGCCCGCCCAGGCGGCTTCCGGCCCGTTGTCCGCAGGGCAGATCAGGCCCCGGTGCGATTCGACGGCCGCCATGGCGGCCGACAGCACCCCGGCGACCCCGGTGAGCGCGCCGTCGAGGCCGAGTTCGCCGAGCGCGATGCGGTTGTCGATGTCCTCCTGCGGCACCGCCCCCATCGCCGCCAGCAGGCCGAGCGCGATGGGCAGGTCGAAATGGCTGCCTTCCTTCTGGAGGTCCGCCGGCGCGAGATTGACGGTGATGCGCTCCGCCGGCAGGCCGAGGCCGATGGCGGCGAGCACCGAGCGCACCCGCTCGCGGCTTTCCGCCACCGCCTTGTCCGGCAGGCCGACGACGTTGAACGCCACGATCCCGCCGCCCAGATGCACCTGGACATCGACCTCGCGCACCTCGATGCCGTCGAAGGCGACCGTCGCGACAT
>JAJECZ010000412.1 GCA_022821735.1 Alphaproteobacteria bacterium
GGGAATACGGCGCCAACTTCATCAGCCGCCCGGCATAGGCCGCGACCGGCCACAGGACACGAACCGACATCGCCAACCGGCACAGGAGGAGGACGCCAAAAAACTGCGCAAGGCTCGACAAGAAGTGATGGCAAACAGGTCCAACCGCGATCCGCCAAGCCTGCATGACGTTCAAGGGCGAAAGGCCCGGCATGGAAATAAGGCGCGGACCGGCTCATCCCATCAGGGCCAGCGGGCGCTAAAACCCGCACAAAAAGGCCGGATACAAAACTGCAACCTGCTAACCCGCCGCAACTAATCGATCCTTGCATCACCGGAGGCGTCCATACAAGTGTCATGATATGTCATGTTTTGTCATGTTCCGCTGATTTCCCTGTTTTGTCTTGCCTGCATCGATCCGTCCTTCCGCTCCCGTTTCGTTCCGGCTGCCGGGGGCCCACTCCATCGGGGCGTCATGGAATGTCATGTTTTGTCATGTTCCGGGGCCCGCCTGCCTCTCCATGCCCGGTCTCTCCTGCATCGTTCCTCCTTTCCGTTCCCCGCCTCCCGGCAGCGGGACACTGTTTCGCGCGTAATGCGCGCGCCTGCGTGCGGGCGCGGGCGCGCCTTTGCGCCGGCGCGGTTTGCGCGCCTGATTGCCCGCGCACACCCGGGCGCGCGAACCGGACGCAAGGCGCACCTGTCCCGTGCGTTTCTTCGGGTTTTTTTCGCGCCGGCGCGACACGGGAAATGCAACGGCCCCGCGCGGATGCCGCTCCATTCCTCCGCCCTAATCTGGCGACCGGTTTTCGGAAAGTCAATACTTAATAAAGAAATATTTCTCTAATACGGAACGAAATGCTGCTCCGGCTCAATTCACCCGATGGCGCAGCCGAAGCCTCCGTCCACGGAGATCGTCTGGCCGGTGACGAAGCCGGCGAGGTCGGAGGCGAGGAAGAGCGCGACCTTCGCCATGTCGTCCGGCAGGCCCCAGCGGCCGAGCGGTGTGCGCGCGACGATCCCGCGGTCCGCCTCTTCGTTCCGCTTGAAGCGGTCGGTCATCTGGGTGTGGACATAGCCGGGCGCGACGGCGTTGACGCGGATGCCATCGCCGCCCCAGGCCACGGCCAGCGTCTTCGTCATCTGCACGATGCCGGCCTTGCTCGCCCCGTAGCCCGGATTGCCCTGACTGCCGAAAAAGGCCGTCATCGAGGAGAGGTTGATGACCGAACCGGGGCGCGCGGCGAGCCGGTCGTGCAGCAGGGTCGCGAGATGCAGCCCCGCGCCGAGATTGACCTCCAGCACCCGGCGGAAGGTCTCCGGCTCGTATTCCGCCCGCCGGTAGGCGACCATGCCGGCATTGTTGACCAGCACGTCCAGCCGGTCGAACCGCGCCGCCAGCGCGCGCCGCTGCTCCTCGTCGCCGACATCGACGGTGTGGAAGTCGATCCCGTCGAGGTCGGTTTCGTAAGCGTCGCGCGGCTTCGTGCCCGTCGCCGCCACTTCCGCCCCGGCGTCGCGGAACGCCGTTGCCATGGCGTTGCCGATGCCGCTCGATCCGCCGGTCACCAGTATCCTGTAGCCGTCGAATCGCAGCATGGGTCAGTCCGCCTCCGGCAGGTTCCGCATCAGCCCGGCAAGCAGGGCGGTTTCCATGCCGAGGCCGCTGGACTCCATGTGGCCCGCCGCCGCCAGCCGCGCCGCATCGGGCCGGTTCTGGTTCAGCTTCCAGGTGCCGTCCACTCTTTCCACGACAAGCTCGACCGGCAGGATCGCCCGCATCAGCGCTTCCAATTGGCGCTCGGGGACCTTGGTTGTCCGCCAGGGCCGCTTGGGCGACAGCCGTTCCTCGAATTGCGCCGCCAGTTCATCCAGGTGGGTGCGCAAGGTTTCTTCCGGTCGGAGCCTCAGCACGCCGCGCAGATGCACCGCCACATAGTTCCATGTCGGCACGAGCCCGGGGTCGGCCTCGTACCAGTCCGGCGAGATGTAGCCATCCGGGCCGCCGACCGCCAGCACGGCCGGCCGCTCTCCCTGCTCCAGGCAGCGCAGGATCGGGTTCGGCCGGGCGAGATGAGCGTGGACCGTGCCGCCGTCCTCGGCCAGCAGGAACGGGATATGGCTTAAGAGCGGCCCGCCGGCATCGCCCGCGCCGACGGCGAGGATGCCGAAGCCGCGCTCTCCCGCAAAGGCCAGGTTGGCCTCCCGCGAAGCCTGCCGGAACAGCGGGGACGGATGCATGCGCCTGCCTTCCGCCTCAGCCTGCCGGGAACCGGCCGTCCGGCGCCCAGACCGTGTCGCCTTCCTCATGCGGCGCGCCGCTGCTGCGCAGGATCTGGGAATACATGCGCCAGTGGGAAATCGCGGCCACCAGTTCCAGCAGTTCGGGCACGCTCTCGAACGCCGCCTCGCAGGCTGCCCAGGCCTGGTCCCCGACAGCGCCGGTCTCCAGCGTGTCGTCGGTCGCCATGAGCGCCGCGCGCTCGGCTAAGGTGAAATCCGTGTCTTCCAGAGGCCCCCTGACCGCGAGCAGGTCCGCGTCGCTGACGCCGATCCGCCGGCAGAACGGCACATGGCGCGCCCATTCCACCGCCGAGCCGGTGCGCCAGGCGGTCCGCATGATGACCAGTTCGCGCGCGCGGGCATCCAGCACACCGTTGTAGAGGAGGCGCGAGAGCAGGCCGTTCAACGCCCTCGCAAGCGGCGGATGCTGCAGCAGCAGCCGGTAGGGCGCGCGCCGCGCCTGCCCGTCGTCGAGGCCGAGTTCCCTCCCGCGGGCGGCGGATTCGTCGGGCGGGAGCAGCGGCAGAACGGGGTCGCCGTCCACCCCTTCCCGTCCCGCCAGGCCGCCCGAGACGCCGATCTCGGGCTCGGGCGGCGTCTCGCCGTCGGGCGGCCAGGGCGCCACGCCCTCCTCAAGCGGTATCCGCAGGGTGCGCAGCAATTGCGAGAACATGCGCCAGTTACCGATTGCCGCCAGAAGCTCGATCCCCTGCGCGGGGCCGCCGAGGACCTCGAGGCATTCCGCCATCGTTGCGGGCGATACGGCGCCGGTGTCGAGCGTCTCGTCCACGGCGGCGAGCACGGCGCGCTCCGGCCGGCCGTAGCCGGCGAAACCGCGCCAGTCGCGCACGCCCAGAATGTCGGCTTCCTCCATGCCGAGGTCGCGGGCGACGCGCCAATGCTGTGTCCACTCGTAAAGCGAAGCCGTCCGCCAGGCGATGCGCATGATGAGGAGCTCGCGCAGCCGCTCGTCCAGGATCCGGCCCTTGTAAAGCAGCATGATGAGCAGCGTCTGGATCGCCTTCGCAAGCGGCGGGTGGTGCAGCAGCGCCCGCATCACTTCGAGGCGCGCAAGGTCGGGATGGATGCGCACCTCGCCGCCGCGCGCGACAGCCTCCTCGACGGCAAGCGGCGTTATGCGGTGCCCGGTCATGGACGGCCCCCGGCGGCAACGGATGTCTTCGGCGCGATGCCGCCCCCGGCGCGGTCGTGCCTCGCGTGCATGGTCATGGTTTCCGGGCGCGGCGGCCAGTCCGGCATCATCAGCCAGAGGCGCAGCATGTGGCGCTTGCGGTCCGGGTCCGGCGAATCCCGGTAGTCGGCCCGGCCGTGGAGAATGAGCCGGTTGTTGAGGAACTGCATGTCGCCCGGTTCGAGGTCCATTTCATAGGCGAGGCCGGGCCGCGCGGCTGTCCGGGCAACCGTCTCCAGCGCCTCGTGCTCCAGCGGCGAGAGCGGCGCCCCCGCCTTCTCGGCATTGCGGATGGCGATCGGCAGCAGGAAGGCCGCGAACCGGCCGTCGATTTCGCCGAACACCGGCACCCG
>JAJECZ010000005.1 GCA_022821735.1 Alphaproteobacteria bacterium
CGGTTCGGGCGGCAGGACCGTGCGCGGCCATCGCGGGCGCTGCCTCCACGGCGCGCCGGGCCTGCAATTTTTCGACTCGCTCGCGGTCGATGCCGACGGCCGCATCTGCGTCGCCACGATCCACAATGGCGGCATCACAATCGTCCCGCCGGACGGCAGCGCGGCGGCCCATGTGCCGATGCCGGACCCGGTGACCACCAACATCGCCTTCGGCGGCGAGGGGCTGCGCACCGCCTTCATCACCCTCTCCATGTCCGGCCGGCTCGTCTCCACGGAGTGGGACCGCTCCGGCCTGCCCCTCAATTTCCTGAACCGGCAGCCTTTTCAGGCGATCCACCAGTCCGGGTAGCGGCTGCGGAGCGTGTCGCGCGCGCGGTCGCGGTCCGCTGCGTCGTCGAAGGCGGCGAAGCAGGTCGCGCCGCTGCCGGACATGCGGGCGAACGACGCGCCCTCCAGCGCCGCCAGCGCGTCGAGGACCGCGCCCACTTCCGGCGCCAGCGATATGGCGGCTTCGGTCAGGTCGTTCGCGCAGCCGGCAAGTTCGGCCAGCGTCTGCGGCCAGGGGCGGCTATGGCGGAACGCACCGCGCCGCGCGCCGAACACGCCGGGCGTCGGCAGGGCGACGCCCGGATTGGCGAGCAGCAGATGCGGCACGGGCCAGTCCGGCAGGGATGTCAGGCGTTCGCCGATGCCGGCCACGGCGCAGGTCGCGCCGGCGAGACAGACCGGCACGTCGGCGCCGAGCCCGGCCGCCAGCGGGCCGAGGTCGGTCTCGATGTCCCAGAGACGGGAGAGCAGCCGCAGCGCCGCCGCGGCATCGGCGGAGCCGCCGCCGAGGCCCGCTGCAACCGGCAGGTTCTTCTCCAGCACCAGCCGCGCCCCCTGCCCCGGCGCGAGCGCCCGCGCTGCCCGCAGCACCAGATTGTCGGCCTCGCCGGCCAGCGCCGCGGCGAACGGCCCGACGGTTTCGAGGCTGAGCCGGTCGGCCGGCTCGGCGTAGAGCACGTCGCCCGCCTCCGCGAAGGCGACCAGGCTTTCCAGCAGGTGCAGCCCGTCCGCGCGCCGCCCGACGATATGCAGGTAGAGGTTGATCTTTGCCGGCGCCGGTTCGCGCAACACGGGATTCAGCCGCTACACGCGCTCAGTCGCAGTCGAGCCCGCAGTCGAGCCGCTTGCGCAGCCCTTCGACGCGCTCCGGATCGGGATCGAAGTCCAGCGCCCGGCGCCACTGGAACCGGGCCTCCAGCCGGCGCCCGACCTTCCAGTAAGCGTCGCCCAGATGCTCATTCACCACGGGTTCCAGCGGAGTCAGCGCCGCCGCCCGCTCCAGCTCCCTGACCGCCTCGGGGTAACGGCCCGTGCGGAAATACACCCAGCCGAGGCTGTCGGCGATGTATCCGTCCCTCGGCCGGAGATCGACCGCCTTCGCTACCATCTCCTCGGCGCGTTCGTAGCGCTCGCCGCGGTCGATCCAGGAATAGCCGAGATAGTTCAGCACGTAGGCCTGGTCGGGCACGAATTCCAGCGCCTTCAGGAGGTCCCGCTCCGCGAGTTCCCAGCGGCGGGTGCGCTCGAGCGCAATACCGCGGCCGTAATAGAGCCTCCAATGCACGGTCTCGGCCTGCCCCTCGATCCGGGCGATCGCGCGGTCATAGGCCCGGAAGGCGTCCTCGAACCGCTGCTCGCCGCGCAGCAGGTGGCCGAGTTCCCCGAGCGGGAAGGGATCGTCCGGACGGGCCACGGCCTCCGCTTCCAGGACAGCGACCGCTTCGTCGAGACGGTCCTGGGAGGCATAGGCCCTCGCCAGGCTCGCCTGTGCGGTGAGCCACCAGACCGAGTCCGTCGGCACCGACCGATAGGCCGTCGCGGCCTCATCGTGTCTGTCCCGGTCCGCGAGAACATCGCCGGCCAGCAACACGGCAGCATGGTGGTCCGGTTCCAGCATCGCTGCGAGCCGGGCATAGATCAGAGCCAGTGTGGCACGGCGCCGACGCAGCCTTTCGGCCATGCCGTAAAACACCTCGGCGACGCCTTCGGACGGCGTCGAGGCCAGCGGTTCGAGGCTGTCCGGGTCCCCGGAACGGAGGAGTCCGCCCATGAAACGGTAGCGCTGCAACTGCGTGGCGGCAGCCCCGGCGTCGCCTGCGGCCAATTCGAACGCCGCCTCGGCCAGGATACCCCGCATTCCGGTGCCCGTCTGGCGCAAACGCTCGAATGCGCTGCGAGCCTCTTCCATACGGCCCCCGGCCTGCAGGAGAAGGGCGCGGTGCAGCTTCGTCCAGCCTCCGGCCCCCCGGAGTTTTTCGGCCCTGGAAAGCGCGTCTTCCGCACCCGGTGCATCGCCTGTCGCATGGCGTATCCAGACAAGGGAGAGCAGTTTGACCGCCTCCGGCAGGGACTTGCCCGCTGGCCCTTCCAACCGCCCGGCGGCCGCCGGCCAGTCCTCCCGGCTTATGTCGTTCACCGCAAGGCGCAACGCCACAAGGGTGCCGTCGAGCGCCGTTTCCCCGCTGAGCCCGTCGGCCGGGAGGGATTCGTACATCCGCCGGGCGAGAACCAGGCTCGCCTCGGCATCGCCTGCCGCGATCCGCATTCGCAACAGGCGGCCCTGCACCTTGAAATTGCCCGGGTCGGCTTCAAGCGCGCGGCGGTAGAAATCGACGGCGGCGGAAAGGTCGAATTGCCGCTCCGCATAGCTAGCGGCGAGCCAGTCGCTCAGGGCCGGCGCCGCGTGGGGGCGGCAGGCGGCCGAGAGCAGAAGCGCGAATGCCAGGAGGAAAGCGCGCATACGCCCGGCTTCACATGTTCGGATAGTTGGGCCCGCCGCCGCCTTCGGGCACCGTCCAGACAATGTTCTGGGTCGGGTCCTTGATGTCGCAGGTCTTGCAATGGACGCAGTTCTGGGCATTGATCTGCAGGCGCGGTTCGCCGCTGTCCTCGACAATCTCATAGACGCCCGCCGGGCAGTAACGCTGCTCCGGCGCGTCGAA
>JAJECZ010000027.1 GCA_022821735.1 Alphaproteobacteria bacterium
CATTGCCCGCTTGCTGCCGCACACTCGGTCGTAAATCCGCACCGCCCGGCCCCTTAGCGGATGGAACGGATGGGTGATTACTACCTCCTGTAGATCGTCCACTTCATCGGAACGACCTGCATTTGGTAACGGTTGATCGCACCAGCGGCCAAAAGGAAGATCGGACGGAGTGGCACCGGATCGTGACCTTCCAGCCCGGCCTGATCGATATGCTGGAGAAGCACGCCAGGAAGGGCCGGCTGGTCTACGTGTCTGGCAAGCTCCAGACGCGGCGCTGGCGCAAGGACGGGGAGGAGTCCGACCGCTTCTCCACCGAGATCCTGCTGGCTCCGGGCGGCCGGATCCAGTTCCTGGAGCGCCCGAACGGCGCCAACGGGTCCAGCGGCTCCGCCGAGCCCGAGGCTCCGGCCGCGACCGGGACCGCCCAGGCGCAGGGCACCACGGACGAGGACCCCGGGATGGAAATACCGTTCTGAGGTATTGCCCTCGTCCCCGATGGCCGGCCGTCACCCTCCCGGTGGCGGTCGGCCATTCGTCATGTAGCTGTCCGCGCCCCATCCCCTGACGGCATCCTGCCGTCATCCCGCGGCTTTTTTCCTGCGCCGTCCATCTCCGCCTCACGCCCCCCGGCGTTCGAGCCCGACCGGGACCGGGACGATTCCCCATCGCGGAGAGCCAGACCGTGTTCCGTTCCCCATCCAGTTCCCCATGCGCCGCCTCGGCCCCAATCCCTGCCGCAGCACTTCGATGAACGCCGCCGACACCGCCGCCGCGCTGGCCGCGCGGGCGGAAGAAGCCTGCGGCCGGTTCCTGCCCAACGGCCGAAGACAGGGCAGATACTGGTGCGTCGGCGACGTGCACGGCGCCGCCGGGCGCTCCCTCTTCGTGCGCCTGGCCCCGCCCGGGGCGGTCGGCAAGTTCACCGACAGCTCCACGGGCCAGCACGGGGATCTGCTGGACCTGATCCGGTTCGCCACCGGTGCGCGCTCGCTGCGCGAAGCGCTGGCCGAGGCGCACCGATTCCTGGGCCAGACTCCGCCGCCGGCGGCTGAGCGCCCCGAGACCTACGACCGCACGGCCGCTGCCCGCAATCTCTGGAACCGCTGCGGACCCATTGAGGGGACTCACGCCCACGCCTACCTGGCCGCCCGGGGCATCGGCCGCTGCCGTTTCCCGGCATTGAGGTTTCACCCCGCGCTCCCCCACCGCTCCGGATCCGGACAGTGGCGCCGGTTCCCGGCGCTGGTCGCCGCCGTCTCCTGCGACGACGGCGATCTGCACGGAATCCAGCGCACCTGGCTCGATCCCCACCGTCCCGCGAAGGCCGCCGTGTCGCGGCCCAGAAAAGCGCTCGGCCGAATCCACGGCCTGGCCGTGCGATTCGGCCAACCGGCGGCGGCCTCCACGTTGCTGGTGGGGGAGGGTATCGAGACGGTGCTCTCGCTCGTCACCGTCCTGCCGGACGGCGCCCTGCGGGGGGCAGACCTCTCCGGGACGTTCGCGGCGGCCGCGCTGTCCGCTGGCAGCCTCGGCGCGTTCGTGCCGCCGAGCCACATCGCCCGCCTTATCGTCGCCCAGGACCGGGACGAGGCCGGCGAACGCGCTTGCCGCCGCCTGCAACTGCGTTGCACGCGCCTCGGCATCGCTTCATCCGTTCTGCTGCCGGCAGGGAACGATTTCAACGATGACCTGAGAGCGCTCGGTCCCGAGCCTCTGGCCCATCGGCTGGCCCCGTTGGTGCCGACGTGAGCATCACGGAACCGGTGTTCACTGGCTGCACGCTCGTGAACGTCCGAAAGATGCAGGGGCGGACCCCTGCAACCCCCCCGAATCGGTGTTGGCCTGATTCGCCGTCCGGCCCCTTCCGGGCACGCGAGCAGGCCGCGACGCCCGATGGAACCTGCGCAAGCGCAGAACCCATCCGGCACGCGCCCTGCAGGTTCGCGCGCCCTACAGGAGCCTCCCGGCGCGGCCAACGGATCTCTCTCCGATCGGATGTTCATGCTACCAGACGGTCAACCCGTCGAAGACGACGGGTCCTCCGCTGCGCTGCGGCCCTTCGGGTGACTGCGCCTGGTCACATGAACATACCGATCTGCGAGAGATCGGCATCTTCATCCATAGGAGTTCATTACCATGAATGCTCAACTGCATACACTCTCTCACTCAGCCTCTCCCACCGCGGTCATCTGCGAGAACCTGGAACGGTTCGGCGGCGGGCCCGCCAAGGGAGACCCCGATCCCAGAGCCATCTGGGATGAGGCCGAAGCCCTGGCGGGCCTCGACACGATCCTCGACGCGTTCGTGGACGACGTCGCCCCCGACGGCACGCAGCTCGCCGACGAGCGCGAGTCGCTGCTGTGGGGCTTCGTCAACACGCTGCACATGCAGACGGTGCGGCTGGATCGCGCGGTGGACAAGCTCTCCCCGAAACTGAAGGACCTTCAACATTCCCAGGACGGCTCCGAAGTCCAGGCCTGGGAACTGGAACGCATCATCGAGCGCGCGCAGCATCTCGGGGATCGCAGGGACGCCTTCGAGCGCCTCCGGGACTGCGCCGCGCAGCGGTACCGCGCCGACACCGGCAACACCTGGCGTCCCAGGCACGGGTCGCACACCAGCCGGACGGCGCAACTGACCTCCGCGGCGATCGACGCCCGCGACTTCCTCCGGGCGCGGGAGAACGAGAAGACCAAGGCGCACCTGCCCGATGGCACGCTGGTGGCGGTCGCCGGCTCCGGCCCGGTCACCGACGCGGGGCCGGTGCACTTCGCGCTGGACCGCGTGCGGGCCAAGTACCCGGACATGGTGCTCGTGCACGGCGGCGGGCAGGGCGCCGAGAAG
>JAJECZ010000398.1 GCA_022821735.1 Alphaproteobacteria bacterium
GCCGGCCATTCCGACGCCGATGTCGGCATGCACGCGCTCACCGACGCGATCCTCGGCGCGATGGCCGAAGGCGATATCGGCCGGCACTTCCCGCCGTCTGACCCGCAATGGAAGGGCGCGGCCTCGGAGATATTCCTGGCGCACGCGCGCGACATGGCGGCGGCGCGCGGCGGGCGCATCCTGCATTGCGACGTGACGCTCGTCTGCGAGGCGCCGAGGATCGGCCCACACCGCGACGCCATGCGCGCCGAACTCGCCCGCATCCTCGCCATCCCGGCGGACCGCGTGTCGGTCAAGGCGACGACTTCGGAGCGGCTGGGCTTCACCGGGCGCGGCGAGGGCATTGCCGCCCAGGCGGTGGCGACCCTGTCGCTGCCGTGAGGCATCCCGTCGCCACCGTCCTCGGATTGGGCCGTCTTCCCCGGGCGCCGGGAAGCTGGGCCTCGCTTGCCGCCCTGCCCCCGGCCTGGGCGATTGTCTGGGCGGGCGGACCCTGGGCGCTGGCCGCCGCCGCCGTGCTGCTGGGCCTCGCCGGCTGCCATGCGGCCTCGCGCCACGAGCGGGAAACGGGCGAGCGCGACGCCGGCGCGGTCGTGGTCGATGAGGTCGTGGGACAGTGGCTGGTGCTGGCCACGCTGCCGCTCGATCTCCTCGCCTACGCTCTCGGCTTCGCCGCCTTCCGCCTGTTCGACATCGCCAAGCCCCCGCCGATAGGATGGATCGAGCGCAGGATCGCCGGCGGCGCGGGCGTGATGGCGGACGACGTGGCGGCGGCGGCCTGCGCGGCCGCGCTGCTCCACCTTGTCGATTGGGGGCTGGGACATGGCGTTCTTTTCGGATGAGCTGCTGGGCGCGGCCGAAGGCCTGCTCGACTCCTGCCGCGCGAAGGGCCTCCGGCTCACCATGGCCGAGTCCTGCACCGGCGGCCTCGTCGCCGCGCTGCTGACCGAGATACCGGGCTCCTCCGACGTGGTCGGGCGCGGCTTCGTCACCTATTCCAACGAAGCCAAGCAGCAGCTTCTGGGCGTGCGCGCGGAAACGCTGGCCGCCCACGGCGCGGTCAGCGGCGAAACGGCGCGGGAAATGGCGGCAGGCGCGCTCGCCCGCGCCGGCCCGGACGCGCACCTCGCCGTCGCCGTCACGGGCGTGGCCGGCCCCGGCGGCGGCTCCGCGGAAAAGCCGGTCGGCACGGTCTGGCTGGCGGTCGCGTCCGCCGGCGGCGAAGCCGCGGCCTCGAAGCACAGTCTCGACGGCGACCGCGCGCAGATACGCCGCGCCGCCGTCGAATGCGCCGTCGCAATGCTAAGTTCGGCCGTGGAACGCGCAGACTGACGGCGCCCGAAACCGCAAGGATGAACTGATGGGCTGGTCCCGCGAGATCGAGGATATTCACGCCAAGCGCAGGGCGGCGCTGGAACAAGGCGGCGCGGAGGCGGTAGCCCGCCAGCACGCCCAGGGGCGGCTGACCGTCCGGGAGCGCATCGACGTCCTGGTCGATCCGGACAGTTTCCGCGAGCACGGGCGCGGGGCGGGCGGCGTCGAACGCCATGCGGACGGGACACTCAAGAGCTTCACGCCGGCCAATTTCGTGGTCGGGATGGGCCGCATCGACGGCCGGCTCGTCGCCGTCGGCGGCGAGGATTTCACCGTGCGCGGCGGCTCGCCGAACGCGGCGGGCCTGCGCAAGAGCGTCTATATCGAGGACCTGGCGCTGCAATACCGCGTGCCGCTCGTCCGCCTGCACGAGGGCGGCGGCGGCAGCGTCACCGGCGCGGGCGGCGGCGGCCCGACCGGCGAGCCCCTGCATGCGCCGCGCCGCTTCGCCTCGGTGGCCGAGTGCATGGGCGCGGTGCCGGTCGCGACGGCGGCGCTCGGCCCGGTCGCGGGCCTGCCGGCCTCCCGGCTGGTCGCGGCGCATTTCGCGGTGATGACGAAGGAAACCGCCCAGGTGCTGATCGCCGGCCCGGCGGTCGTCAAGCGCGCGCTCGGCGAAGACGTGACCAAGGAAGAGCTGGGCGGCGTCCAGGTCCATGCGAAGAGCGGCGCCATCGACAATATCGCGGAGGACGAGGCGGACGCGCTCGCACAGATCCGCCGCTTCCTGTCCTATCTGCCGCAGAATGCCTGGCAGGTGCCGGCCCGCGCCGAGGCGGACGACGACCCCGCCCGCGCCGACGAGGAATTGCGCTCCATCGTGCCCGAGAACCGGCGCAAGTTCTTCAACATGCGCCGCGCCATATCCATGATCGTGGACCGGGACTCCATGTTCGAGATGTCGCGGCAATACGGTCCGGGCCAGATCACCATGCTCGCGCGCCTGAACGGCTACCCGGTCGGCGTCTTTTCCAACGATTCGCGCTTCTATGCCGGCGCCATGACCGCGGACGGCGCGCGCAAGGCCAGGCGCTTCATCGAGTTCTGCGAGACCTTCAACCTGCCCATCGTCAGCTTCGTGGACGAGCCGGGCTTCATGATCGGCAGCCAGGCAGAGCAGGAGGGCGCCATCCGCGCCGGCACGTCTGCCGTGCTGGCGGCGGCAACCTGCCGGTCGCCCTGGGCGTCGGTCATCATGCGCAAGTCCTTCGGCGTCGCCCAGGGCGCGCATTACGGCCCCGGCGCCTATGTTCTCGGCTGGCCCTCGGCCGAGATGGGCGCATTGCCGCTCGAAGGGGGCGTGGCGGTCGCCTTCGGGCGCGAGATCGCCGCCGCCGAGGACCCCGACGCGAAACGCGCCGAGATCGCGGCGCGCATGGCCGCGACGCTCTCCCCGGCCCGGCGCGCTGAGAGCTTCTCCATGCACGAGCTCATCGACCCCCGCGAGACCCGGCCCATGCTCTGCGAATGGGTGGAATGGAGCCAACAGCAGCTCGAAGCCTGCCGAGGCCCCTCCCGCTTCGCCATCCGCCCGTGAGCCGCGCCGCGTCCCCATTTGCCGTCACCCCGACCGGAGCGAAGCGGAGAGCCGGGGGCCATCTCCCGCGTTCGCACCGGGTCGAATCGGTCGGGGTTGGCCCCCGGATCGGGGTCCGGGGCGACGTAAAGCCCAGGCCATGCCCCGGCCCTCATCCCGAGTAGCGCGCCAGCCGCGTATCGAGAGCCTGTCCTGATCCTGTCGAAGGGGACGGCTGCCGGCAGTTCAGCGCCGTCCTTCGATACGCGCCGCTCCCGGCTG
This sequence comes from Alphaproteobacteria bacterium, assembly GCA_022821735.1. Classification (GTDB taxonomy): domain Bacteria; phylum Pseudomonadota; class Alphaproteobacteria; order Bin95; family Bin95; genus Bin95. Next base: position 3,173 of record JAJECZ010000398.1, read on the forward strand.
ACGCCGGAAGCGGCGCTACTCAGGATGAGGGGTGGGACAGGCTGCTGGCGCGGCCGCTATTCCGGATGAGGGTCGATGGGGGCAGGCTCCTCTTCGTCGCCCCGCACCTCGATCCGGGGGCGGAAGATTGCTTGCAATTTGCTGTCTGCAATGGCAAAGTGCAGTCATGCCGGTGCA
>JAJECZ010000194.1 GCA_022821735.1 Alphaproteobacteria bacterium
TGTCGAAGGGGAGGCGTATCGAAGGACGGCAGCCGACAGAGCCGGTCCTTCGATACGCGCCCGCTGACGCGGTCGCTACTCAGGATGAGGGGGGTGGGGCGGGCGTGACGATGCGGGGGCGTGACCGGAAGTGCTGTTGTCCGGCTGAGGGCCGGGGCGGGGGGAGCCTTCGGGATTCCGCCGGTTGCCGGTCTGCGAGAATAATCTTGATATGAAATTATACTTTGTGTTTTTATCTTGAATTGGAAATTGAAACCGGTATGATTCCGCTTCGCCATGGGGCCTCTTCAAGGGGGGCCTTTCACGACTGAGACAAGAGGGGAGCCTCGTAGAAATGACATCGAGAACGAAATTCTGGGCGCTTTCTGCGGGCGCCCTCGCGCTGTCGCTGGCGCTCGCCGGCTGCGGCGGAGGCGGCGGGTCTACCTCGACCGCTCCGACGCCGAGTACCCCGAGTACTCCTCCGACCACTCCGACGACGCCGACGGACCCGCCGCCGCGCGCGCTGTCCTTCGCGACCGACCTGAACCGCAGCGTCGCCGCGCTGACGACGCTTTCGGGCGACGCCGACGCAGAGGGCTCGGCCCTTATGATGGCGAAGGATGCGTCGGAGAAGATCGGGACGCGGGCTTCCGACGGCAATTCCATGGCGGCGATGAACAGCGCCGCGATGGTGCTGAAGGCCAGGTCGGATCTGGAGGATGCCATCGACGCTGCCAAGGCGGCCAAGATGGCGGCCGAAGAGGCGAAGGCCAACACCGACGACGCGGACGTAATCGCGGCGCTCGACGGCGCGATCTCGGATGCTGAGGACGGGATCAAGGCGGCCGAGGATATCCTCGACGGCAACGATCTGGCGGGTTACGTCGAGATGGTCACCGGCGACGACGAGGATGATCTGAAGACCGCTGCCGACAAGGGCGAGGAAGTCGCGATGGCCATCGCCATGGCACTGGCGCCCACGTCCAGCACCGTCGGCTCTGGCACAAGGGTCAATACAGGTCGTACTGACCTCTCAGTAGGTCCGGTCGCGGCGAACGTCGACAAGGCGAACAGGTTCGCTGCTGACGACCACCAGGGCATGACCTTCGCCATGATTGTCGGCGAAGACAATCTCATGGAGATGCGGATCGCCGCTACCGGCGGAACTCAGGCTGTCAAAGCAGCATCGTTTGCAGGCATGCCGCTCACCTCCATTGCGACTAATCCGCCGCCCGCCGGCGATGTGGCCAATGGCGCTGAGTTCAACAACGCCGACAACGGCGCCACCTACAAAGGTATCCCTGGCACGGTGTTCTGCGCCGGTTCGGACTGTAAGGTGGAAGGCGACGCCGGTAGCGAGAAACTGACAGGTAGCTGGTATTTCGCACCGGATTCGACGACGGCCTACTACATAAAGGCTGCCGGTGCGACGACCTACTCAGTGGAGACCATGTATGCGACTTACGGCCACTGGCTGGTAGTCAACGCCGCCAATGGGCAGGCCACCGTCAACACCTACGCGATGAGCGCTGTCAGCGATACGGGCAGTTGGAATGCCCCCGAAACGGGCAGCACCGACGCCGGTATGAGGGAGTCGTCGGCCACATACAGCGGCATGGCTGCAGGCCGGTCCGTCCACAAGACGCTCAATTCGGATGGTGGGATCGAGGGCATTCAGTCCGGCAGGTTTACGGCTGATGTCACACTGACGGCGACGTTCGCGGGCGCCGGTTCGACGCTCGGCGGCACCATCGACAACTTCCAGGGCACGGATAACCCCGATGCGGTCGATTCGTCTTGGACGGTCAAGCTGAACGCTGCAACTACCACGGATGGTACCGTGACGGGCGTGACTGACGCCTCCGGTCAGGACGGGGCCTGGACGGGGACCTCCTACGGCGAGGGCGACTTCGATGACAATACCGGAGCAGGCGGCAAGCGTCCCACAGGCATCTACGGCAACTTCAATGCCCACTTCACCGACGGGCATGTCGCCGGTGCCTACGCGACCCGGAAAGAATAGGGGCCACCGGTCCTGAAGGGACGCAGCGATGCTGCATCCCGAAGCCTGAGAGGGGCGGCGTTCCGGCGCCGCCCCTTCTTTTTCCGACTGCAGAACACCGGACACCGCGAAGATGCGAGAGACACGGGCTGCGCGCCGTCCTTCTGGCGGTTCCTCTCCGGGCGGCCGGGAGACAGGCGGTGCCTTGACGCGGTTTCTCGCCGGAGTCGCCATTCTGGGCGTGCTGATCCTGCTTCTGGCGGCAATCGGCTGGGGCCCGAAACCCGCCTTCGGCCAGGACAGGACCGGGGCGCTGTTCCAGACGGGGATGGACGCTCTCAACGCCGCCCACGCCACAGCGGACCGGGAGGCCCGGGACGGGAAGCTCGACGAGGCCATCGCCGCCTTCCGCGCCATCCTGGTGGACCGCCCCGAGCTCGTGCGGGTGCGGCTCGAACTCGCCCGCGCCTTCTTCATGAAGGAGGAGGACGCGCTCGCCCGCCGCCACTTCGAGCAGGTGCTGGCCGGGGATGTGCCCCCGGCGGTGGCCGTCAATATCGTCCGCTTCCTGCGCACCATGCGCGCAAGGCGGCGCTGGGAGGCGAATTTCGGGATGGCCGTTGCCCCCGACAGCAATCTCAACACCGCGTCGGGCAGCCGCACGATCTTCCTCGACACCCCCTTCGGCCGCCTGCCCTTCATCCGCCAGGGCGACATCGCGCCGAAATCCGGCCTCGGCCTCTCGGTCTGGGGCAGGGGCGAATACCAGTATCCGCTTTCGCAGACTCTCCGGCTGCGCTCCGGCGCGAACGCCAGCATCCGGGAATACAAGGGCGGGGACTTCGACCGCCATTCCGTCTCGGCGCATCTCGGCCCGCGCCGGCTGATCGACGCGCGCACCGAGGTGAGCCTGCTGGCGACGGTCGAGCGGCAATGGACCGCCGGCAGGCCGGAGACCGACCGCTTCGGCCTGCGCCTGGAGGGCGAGCACCGGCTGACGCCGCGCCTCGCCATGTTCGGCAGGGCGAGCGCCGCCCGGCGCAACTGCCGCGACTGCGACTGGCTCGACGGCCCGGTGGGGGATGTGATGCTCGGCGCAAGCTGGGCCGCGCTGCCCATCCTGCGCGTCGGCGGCAATGCCGGCTGGAACTGGACCCGCGCCAACGCCGAGCACTGGCGCTCGCACGGCCCCCGGGCCGGCCTGGGCGCGACCCTCGCGCTCCCCGCCGGCTTCACCCTCGGCCTGCGCGTCTCCGAGCAGCGCATCGAATATCAGGGCCGCGGCTTCGCGCACCGCACCTTAGACCGCCGGCCTCGCAGGGATAGGACCCGCACGCTCTCGGTCTCGGTCCACAACCGCGCCGTCACCATGTTCGGCTTCAGCCCGCGCGTCAGCCTCGTCCGCGAGGAGCGCGAGACCAACGCCCAGGCGCTCGACTATGAGCGCAACCGGGGCGAGCTCAGCTTCGTCAGGCAATTCTGAGGCGCCGCCGGGCTCCGCCCGCCGAACGCGGTCCCTTTCTCCCCTCCCAAGAAGCCCCTCTCCCGCTCGGCGGGAGAGGCTGGGAGAGGGCCTTTCGGCGCGACGGACCTTCGCGGGGCTCCGCCGCCGCTTCCGCTGCCGCGCTGAGCAACCCCCACCCATCCTCCCCCGCACGCGGGGGAGGGGAAGGG
>JAJECZ010000223.1 GCA_022821735.1 Alphaproteobacteria bacterium
GCCGGCATGAGCGGGGACATCGCCTATGTCTACGATCCCAACGGCACCTTCGAGGAACGGTGCAACCTGGCAGCGGTGGCGCTGGAAGAGGTCGCCGCCACCGGAAGGGACGCCGGCGACCTGCGCGACATGATGAATCACGACGAGGCGCGGCTGTACCGTCTGGTCCGGCGGCACCGCCACTATACCGGAAGCGCAGTAGCCGCCGCCATGCTTGAGGACTGGGACGCCGCCCGGGCGCGGTTCGTCAAGGTCATGCCGGTGGACTATCGCCGGGCGCTGATGGAACTGGCGGCCGCCGCCCAAGGTGCCGAGGCGCATGGGTAAGGTTACCGGGTTCCTAGACCACGGACGCAGCGAACGCCCATATCGGCCGGTCGAGGAACGCGTCCGGCACTGGCGGGAATTCGTCGTTCCGCTGGGCGATGAGGGAACCCGGGAGCAGGCCGCGCGCTGCATGGATTGCGGCATCCCGTTCTGTCACAACGGTTGCCCGGTCAACAACCAGATCCCTGACTGGAACGATCTGGTCTGGCGGGACGACTGGCGGGAAGCCCTGGTAGATCTGCACTCGACCAACAACTTCCCGGAATTTACCGGCCGCGTCTGCCCGGCGCCCTGCGAAGAAGCCTGCGTACTGAACATCAATGACGACCCTGTGACCATCAAGACCATCGAATGCGCCATCGTGGACAAGGGCTTCGAGGAAGGGTGGGTCCGGCCGCAGAAGGCGGCCGCGCGGACCGGCAAGCGCGTCGCCGTCGTCGGCTCGGGGCCGGCGGGCATGGCGGCCGCCCAGCAGCTGGCCCGCGCCGGCCACGATGTCGTGCTGATGGAGAAGGAGGACCGCATCGGCGGCCTGCTCCGCTACGGCATCCCCGACTTCAAGATGGAGAAGCACCTGATCGACCGGCGCATGGAACAGATGGCGGCTGAGGGCGTCACCTTCCGCACCGGCGCGCATGTGGGCGTCAATGTCGATGCCGAGGAACTGGTCGCGACCTACGACGCCGTCGTGCTGACAGGCGGAGCCGAGGCGCCGCGCGACCTTGCGGGCACGCCGGGCCGGGACCTGGGCGGCATCCATTTCGCGATGGACTTCCTGCCGCAGCAGAACCGCATCAATGCCGGCGACCCGGCCCCGGCGGACCGGATCGACGCCGGCGGGCGCAGGCTGGTCGTGATCGGCGGCGGCGACACGGGCTCCGACTGCATCGGCACCTCGACCCGCCAGGGGGCCAAACGGATCGTGCAGCTGGAGATCTTCGACGAGCCGGAGGAGGACCCGGACCTCAGCCTGGTCTGGCCCTACTGGCCGCGCCGGCTGCGGATTTCCTCCTCGCAGAAGGAAGGCTCCGAGCAGCGCTACGAGATCGAGACCACGGCCTTCCTCGGCGACGAGGCGGGCCGGGTGCGCGCGCTCGCAACGCGGCAGGTGCGTTTCGAGCCCGGCAAGGGCTTCGCGCCCGTCCCCGGCACGGAAGACGAGATCGAGGCCGACCTCGTGCTGCTCGCGATGGGCTTCTCCGGCCCCGTCCGGGCCGGCATGATCGACGCGCTCGGGCTGGCGCTGGACGGGCGCGGCAATGTCGAGGCCGACACCGAGACCTACCGGACCTCACGCGACAAGGTCTTCGCCGCCGGCGACATGCGCCGGGGCCAGTCGCTGGTCGTCTGGGCGATCCGCGAGGGCCGCCAGTGCGCGCACGCTGTCGATGCCTACCTGACCGGCCGCCCTTCCGAACTCCCGCGCTGACCGCTATTCGTGCGGGGCGTCGCGGCAGTCGAGCGCCCAGATGTCGTAGACCGGATGCTCCAGCGCCGACATGGCGGGGCTCGACGCGAACATCCACCCCTGGAACAGCCGCGCCGGCGGGACGCCCCGCTTGCGCTCGACGATGGTGAGGAAGACCGCGCTTTCCGGCGGTTCTTCGGGAGGGCGCTTCCGGCACGCCCAGACCGTGACCTCGAGCGTGCCGAAGCGCACCGTCCGCTCGAGCGGCATCGCCAGGGTGGAAATCCGCGCCGTGACCTTGTCGAGCGCCTGGAGCACCGCCATCCCCATCTCGCGGTAGGTGAAGGTCTGCCCCTCCTGGGCCGCCGCCGTCCCGCCTGCCAGCATCGACGCGGCCAGCAGCGCCCGGCAGATGCCCAGGCGCCATGAAGCGGGAGCGATGCGGCGGGAGGCCGGCCGTCCTCTCCGAAGCCGGCGCCTAGTCCTTCTTGTCATCGGCGCCGCTGAATATGAAGCGGCCGATCAGGTCCTCGATGCTGACTGAGGACTGCGCGAAGCGGATGCGGCCGCCCGGCGGGATGGTGTCGTCCTCGGCGCCGGGTGTCAGCTGCGCATACTTGCCGCCGAGCAGGCTTTCGCTCGCGATCTTGACCGAGCTGTCGGTCGGCAGCCTGACGGACGGGTCGATGGAAAAGGTGACCAGCGCCGTATAGGTCTCCCTGTCGAGCCGCTGGCCGGAGACGGTGCCGACCTTGATGCCGCTCATCCGCACATCGGCCCCGACCGCAAGCCCGCCGACATTGTCGAACTCGGCCACGATTTCATAGCCGCCGCCGCGCCCCAGATCGGCGGTCGAATAGGCGAAGAACACAAATGCCGCGGCGGCCAGCAGCACCGCCGCGCCTGTTATCGTCTCGAGCAGGCTGCGCCGCATCAATCGGGCGTCCAGGCCTCGTAGTCGCCCGTTGCCGCCGCCCGGCGGCCGCCGGCGAAATCGTGTCCCGGCGGCCGGTAAGCCTCCGGCGTGCCGGTAAGGTTGGGCTCGTGCGGCAGCTGCCAGGGATAGCGCGGGCGGTCGGCCGCCGGCGGCGCATCCGCCATGCGGTGCAGCCAGGCATGCCATTCCGGCGGCACGCGGGAGGCCTCCACCGGCCCCTCATAGACGACCCAGCGCCGCTCGCGCCCGTGCAGGCGGCTCCGGCGGCTGCGGAAATAGCGGTTGCCCTGCTCGTCTTCGCCGACGAACTCGCCCTGCATCCAGGTGTAAAGCCGCGTTCCGATGGAAGTCACGTGCCGGGTCCCTCCAGAACTCCGGGACTTATCGCACCGCTCCGCCCGCCGGTCAAACCCGGCGCTTGACATTCCGCTAGATTGTTCTATATATGTTCCATGAAACCCCGACGGAGCCAAGGGGCCATGATCTGGACCTGACAGGGCGGCGCAGCCGCGCAAGCCGCTTTTTCCGGACCTCTGCCGCGAACCCGCCGCCCCGCTGCGGCAGGGCCGTCCGTGCGCGCGGGCGGCCGCCTGTAGCGGTTTGCCTGAGCGGCCGGAGGACGGGGGCGTTGAGTCCGGGTCCGGCGTTTACGGATATGGGGCCGCGCGCCGGCGGCCGCTGGTAGCGGTCAGCCTGAGCGGCCGGAGGGCCGGAGCGTTTCTTTCGGGTTGGCGTTTTACGGAAGCCGCATCCGCGCGGCGGATTTACGAAAGCCGCGTCGGCGCGGCGGATTTACGAAAGCCGCGTCGGCGCGGCGTGGGAGAGAGCGATGACGAACGAATCGAACAACGGACCGGCGGGCGCGCTGCGGCGGGCGCGGCGGGGCCGCCCGGTCGGCGAGGATCTGCGGGCCGCGGCAGTGGCGGCGGTGGTGGAGGAGGGCATGACCGCCGCCGCCGCGGCCCGGCGCTTCGGACTGGCGGACCCGAGCGTCCGCAACTGGGTGCGCCGCTTCCGCGAGCGCGGCCATGTACGGGCCGACCCGATGGGCGGCCGCAAACCCTCGCGGATCGAGCCGCAGCGGGAGCGCATCCTTCGCATCCTGGCGGCGCGGCCGCTGATCACCATGTACGAGCTGCGCGACGCGCTCGCCGCCGAGGGGCAGTCGTTCCACGCGACCACGGTGCAGAACTTCCTGAAGCGCCACGGCCTGGACCGCGACCGCCGCCTCGCCCGCAGGCGGCGGAAGCGGAAGCGGTGGACCGAACGCTAGGCGGCGGCCGGCGGCGTCAGGACCATAGCGCCGGAACCGGAACGGCGGCCATCCGCCGGTCGAAGGCAACGCTGCTCTCATGGTCGCAGAGGACAAGCCCCATCGCGAACCGCTCGCCGGCGTCCGCCGCAAGATGGCGCAGCCCGGAAAAATCCTTCGCGGAAACGGTCGCCGATGCTTTCACCTCGATCCCGACGACCTCGCCGCGCCCGTTTTCGACCACGATATCCACTTCGTTCCGCTGCTTGTTGCGGAAGTGCGAAAACGCATAGCGGTCGTCGGTCCAGCTCGCGAGTTTGAGAAGCTCGCCCAGCACGAAGGTTTCCAGCAACGGTCCGAACGGCGTCCGGTCGCGGCGCAGGCGGTCCGGCGCGAGTCCCCTGAGCGCGGCCAGCAGTCCAGCGTCCAGAAAATGCAGCTTGGGGGATTTCGTGAGACGCTTCAGGGTGTTGGAGTACCAGGGTGGCAGCGTGTGGACGAGGAACAGGCTCTCGAGGACGCCCAGATATTTGCGGGCGGTAACATGGTTCATGCCGAGCGGCGCGCCGAACCCGGAATAGTTGACGAGTTGGCCCGATTGTTCGGCGAGCACGCGCAACAGGCGCGGCATCGAGGCCAGGCGGTCGATCCGGGCGATGTCGCGGACGTCCCGCTGCACGATGGCTTCGACATAGTCCAGGTGCCAGTTCTGCCGCCGCCGCCATCCAGAGCGCGCCAACGCCTCGGGGTAGCCTCCCGCGAGAACCGCCTCCGCGAGGCTGCCGCCCGCGGCCGAAGCCCGGAATGCCGGAATCTCCCCGGCGAACGCTGTGTCGAGAAAGGACGGCGGGCCCGCGCCGCGCAACTCCGCCTGGGCCAGGGGCAGCAGGCGGACGATGCCCATACGGCCGGCGAGCGAATCCGCGACGCGGGGCAGGGTCATCAGGTCCGCCGAGCCGGTGAGCAGAAACCGCCCCGGGCGCGGGTCGGTGTCCACGGCGACCTTGATGGCCAGAATGAGTTCCGGCGCGCGCTGGATTTCGTCGATGACGGCGCGGTCGAGGCCGCGCAGGAAGCCGACCGGGTCGGCCGACGCGGCGTCGAGCGTCGTGGCGTCGTCGAGGGTGAAGAAGGGAAAGGTTTCCTCCGCAATCCGCTGTGCCAGCGTGGTCTTTCCCGATTGCCGGGGGCCGCAAAGCAGCACGACCCTGGTGTCAGCCAGGGCTTCCCGGACCTGCCGTTCGATGAAACGGGGATACATGGCACCGCTCCGACCGTTTGACCGATTGAAAGATTATCGATGACCGATTGAAAGTAAACAGGTGGCCGATTGAAAGTGAAGTGCGGGCCGATTGAAAGAGTCGGGTCGGATCGACCGTCGGCGGTAGTGCCCGTCCGGGCGGTTTGAACGAGCGCGGGCCGGACGGGGAAACCCCGCCCGGCCCGGCTGATTTTTCGCCCTCTTATGGGGCTTGTTAACGGGTGGCCCCCGGTCTCCAAGCGGCTAAGCTTCCAAAAGCCACCATGTTGAAAGTGCCGGTTTATATCGGCAAAGTCAATATGCGTCCTTGTGCGGGAGGAAATGCAATGCCGACATACAGGCTCGGACTGGACATGGGGGCCAATTCCATCGGCTGGTGCGCCGTGCGGCTGGACGCCGCCGGAAACCCGTCGGGCGTGCTCGATGCCGGCGTGCGAATTCTGACCCCGAACGAGGAGGCGGGGCGCGACCCGCAATCCAAATCCTCGCTCGCCGCCGCCCGGCGCCTGGCCCGCGGGCAGCGCAGGCGCCGGAGCCGCTTCGTCCGCCGCCGCGACCGGCTCATGGAAGTTCTGGTCCGCGCGGGGCTGATGCCGGAGGACGAGAAGGCGCGAAAGGCGCTTGAGGCTCTCGATCCCTACTGGCTGCGCCGGGAGGCTTTGGACCGCCGCCTCGAACCCGGCGAAATCGGCCGCGCGCTCTTCCACCTGAACCAGCGCCGGGGCTTCAAATCGAACCGGATCGCCGATTCGGAGAACGACGAGAAGAGCGCCATGAAGAAGGGCGTGAAGGCGCTCGAAGGCCGGCTGGCGTCGGAAGGTGCGCGGACGCTGGGCGAACTGTTGGCGTTGCAGCACGGGCGGGACCGGTTCGGCAGGCGGGGCAAGGGCGAGAAAGCGCGGCCGGTGCGCTTCCGGCCGGAAGCGAAGGGCAGCAAGAACCTTTACGAACTCTATCCGACCCGCGAAATGCTCGAACGGGAAATCGACGCGATCTGGGAGAAGCAGAAGGAATTCCACCCGGATTTGCTGACGGACGGTTTGCTGAAAAGGATCAGGCGCATCGTCGTGGAGCAACGCCCGCTCAAGGAGCCGGTCGTGGGCAATTGCTCATTCTTCTCCGAGGAAAAGCGCGCGCCCAAAGCGCATCCGCTGTTCCAGCGGTTCCGCATTTTGCAGGATGTTTGCCAGCTTCGGGTGACGCGCCCCGGTCGCGCGGAACGGCCGCTGAGCGTCAACGAACACAAGCTCATAGCCGGGATGCTGCGGGATCAATCGGCGCTGGTCGCGTTCGAGAAAATGCGGAAGAAGATCAAGCTGCCGGACGACGCTCGTTTCAATTACGAGCGCGCCGGGCGCAAGGGTTTCCAGAGCGACGAAACCGCCCGCGTCCTCGCCGCGAAGAAGGCGTTCGGCCCTGCGTGGCGCAAGCTGCCCTTGAAGCGGCAAATCGAAATCGGGGAGCGGCTGATCGACGAACAGGACGAGGCCGGGCTTTGCAGATGGCTTCGCGACGAATGCGGCCTGGACGAAGCCGCGGCCGAATATGTCAACGGCGCCCGCCTGCCGCAGGGGCATGGCAGTTTCGGCGTCACGGCCTTGCGCCGGCTGGTCGAGGTAATGGAGCGGGAAAGCCGGGAAGTCCATGACCCCGACACGGGTGAAATAATCTATCGAAGGCCGCTGACCTATAACGAGGCGATGGAAGAACTGGGCCTGCATCATTCGAACCGCCGTCCGGGAGAGGAGGAACGGCAGGCGCGGCTGCCCTATTACGGCGAGGCATTGCCCAGCCACGTTATTTCCCAGCCCCGCGCGCCTGAAGGCAGTCAGGAACGTATCGGGCGAGTGCCCAACCCTACCGTCCATATCGGGCTGAACCAGTTACGCAAGGTCATCAACGCCCTGATCGACGAATACGGGCCGCCGCAGAAAATTGCGATAGAACTTGCGCGCGAGTTGAAGCTGAACAAGGAGCGCAAAGACAGGATAAACCGGGAGAACCGGGAGAACGAGAAGAAGAACGAAGGACGCCGGGAAGAGCTGGCGAAGCACGGTTTCGCCGATACGCACGACAACCGCTTGAGATTGCGGCTGTTCGATGAGCTTCCGCCGGACACGCGCCTTTGCGTCTATAGCGGCAAGCCCATCGGCAAGGCGATGCTCTTCAGCGCAGAAATCGAGATCGACCACGTTCTGCCGCATTCGCAAACGCTGGACGACAGCTTCCCCAACAAGGTGCTTTGCACGCGCGAAATGAACCGGCGCAAGCGCAACAACGCGCCGGAGGACGCCTGGAGCGGTGTTGAACTGGAGGAAATCTGCGAACGCGCCGAGCGCCTGTTCCCGAAGAAGGCATGGCGCTTCGCACCCGGCGCGATGAAGAAATTCGAGGAAGACGGCGGCTTTCTGGCGCGGCAGATGACGGACACGCAGCACATGTCCCGCATGGCGAAGACCTATCTTGAGCATGTCTGCGGGACGGTCCAAGCCTCTCCGGGCCGGCTGACTGCCATGCTGCGCGCCCGGTGGGGGTTGAACGGCCTGCTGCCGGATCACAACCGGGCTGCGGGGCCGAAGAACCGCACCGACCACCGCCACCACGCCATCGACGCCTTCGTTATTGCCTGCACCGATCTCGGCCTGCTGAACCGGATTGCGCGAGCCTCGGGGCAGGCGGAGGAACTGGACCTCGACCGACTCTATCCGAAAGACGAATTCCCGATTCCCTTCGAGGGGTATCGCGAGGCCCTCGGCGCCCGTCTGGATTCAATGGTCATCAGCCACAAGCCGGACCACGGATTACCGCCCAGCGCCCGTGTTGGCGCGCGTGTCACTTCCGGGCAATTGCTCGATGGAACCGCGTATGGACTGGCGAACGGACAAATTGATGAAAAACGTTTCAACCTCGTTAGGCGGAAACCGATACATGAATTGACAGCACCGATGGTCGACCGAATTTGCAATTCAAAACTACAAGAGCAAGTACAACGTGTAAAGCAAAATGTTATCGCACAAGTGAATCAGGAAGCCGAGAGGGCCGGTCTCAGCGACAGTGATCGCCAGAGACTCTTTGATAAACAATTCCGTGTAGCGTTGGAGAAGTTCGGTAAAGATGAAAGCATACGACGTATTCGTGTTTTTGAAACAAGGCAATCGTTTTATGTAGTTGAACACAATGGCTTTAAGAAAGCGTACGAAACGGCGGATAATCACTGCATCGAGATATATAAGACACCCAACGGCGATTGGCACGGTGCAGGCGTCACCGTCTTTGATGCAAATCAGTCAAAATTTGAATCAGAATGGCTCCAGACGCAGCCTGACGCAGAGCTTGTAATGCGGCTACACAAGGGTGATATGATCGAAGCGAATTTCGACGGTGGCAGAAAGATCTATCGTGTTTATGTCTTGGAGCCATCGGCTAAGCGTGTAAGGATAGCGCTACATTATGAAGCCGGCTCTCTTGATACACGACACCGTGACAAGGATGATCCGTTTGAACGAAACTTGGCCACCTACGACAAATTGAAAGCTGCGGGCGCAAGGCGCGTGCGCGTCGACTCCATCGGGCGCGTCCGGCCGGTTGCGAAAGAACCATGATCGGCCGCGTCATCGAGATTGCGGAGGACGGACGCCATCTCGCCAAGGCGCGCGGCTTCCTGACGGTTTCGGCGGACAAGGCCGAAATCGGGCGGGTGCCTATCGACGATGTAGGGGCCGTCATCGCGTCGGCGCACGGCATCACCTATTCCAACAATCTGCTGACGGCTCTGGCGGAGCGCTGCATCCCGCTGGTGGTCTGCGGGTCCAACCACATGCCGGCCGCGTTCCTCTGGACGGCGGACGGGCATCACGAGCAGGCGGGCCGCATGGCCGACCAGGCGGCTGCGTCGAAGCCGTTGCGCAAGCGGCTCTGGTCGCAGATCGTCCGCGCCAAGATACTGGGCCAGGGGGCGACGCTGGAAGCCGTCGGCGCGCCGCACGGGGGCTTCTACCTGCTTTCGCGGAAAGTGCGGTCCGGCGACCCGGACAATGTGGAGGCGCAGGCGGCGCGGCGCTACTGGCCGCTGCTGTTCGGCGGGGAGTTCCGGCGCGACCGGCGGGAGCCCGGCGTCAACGCCATGCTCAACTATGCCTACACCGTGCTGCGCGCGGGCGCGGCGCGGGCGGTCATGGCGGCCGGGCTGCATCCGGCGCTCGGCCTCGCCCACCGCCAGCGCGGCAACGCCTTCGCGCTCGCCGACGACCTGATGGAGCCGTTCCGGCCCGTGGCGGACCTGCTTGTATCCGACCTTGCGAAAGCCGGCTTTGCGGACGTGGACAGGGAGACCAAGCCGCGTCTGGCGCAGGTGCTTGCCACCGACATGAGCGGGCCGCGCGGCGTCAGCCCGGTGGGCGTGTGCCTCCAGCGCCTCGCGCTTTCCGCCGCGCGCTGTTTCGCCGGCGAGGCGCGGGAGCTCGAATTGCCGCGCCGGACCCTGCCGCTCGAATAGCAGGTCCGCGGCCTTGCAGCGTCCGGCGCTCAGTGCTTACCGAATGGCCTGGCTCTATGTGATGTTCGACCTCCCGGTCGGCACCAAGGCCGAGCGGAAGGCGGCGACGAAGTTCCGCCAGTTCCTGCTCGACCGGGGTTTCGAGATGGCGCAATATTCGGTCTATCTGCGCTTCGCCGAAACCAGGGAGGCGGCGGAAACCCAGATCGCCCATGTCGGGGCGGCATGGCCGGGAAAGGGAAGCCTGCACATTGTCACGATCACCGACAAGCAGTATGCGAACGCCCGGATATTCACCGGAAAGAAACGCGAACGCAGGTCCGAGATTCCGGACCAGTTCATGCTGTTCTGACGGATCGGCCTGCTTTTCCGGCTCTCGGGACAAAAGAAACCCCCGGAAAATCCGGGGGTTAGGCGGTCATCCAGTATAGCCGCTTGGAGACCGGGGGCCAGCCGCAACTGTCAGGCAATCATCGTTGCTTCACAAGCAAGTATAGCCGCTTGGAGACCGGGGGCCAGCCGCAACACGCTCGCTCGCTCCATGACTGGACAGGGGTGCGCGGATCGTTCGTTGTCGGATCAGACTGCGCCAATCCGACCCGCAAGGGGCCGTTGGCCTCCCGGCCGGCAGGATTGGCCGAAGGC
>JAJECZ010000169.1 GCA_022821735.1 Alphaproteobacteria bacterium
CCATTCATCGAGGCTCTTGAGAGCCGGTGGCGGCGTCCTGTCGAAGCTGATGTCGGACTCGTAGTCGTCCTCGATCACGAACTGGCCGTTGGTCTTCGTGATCTGCAACAGGGCGAGCTTGCGCTCGAGCGGCATGGTCACAGTCGTCGGGAACTGATGGGTAGGGGTGACGAACAGGCACTTGCAACCGCCGAGATCGTCGGAAAGAACGAGCCCGTGCCTGTCGACGGGGAACCGTTGCACCGAGATGCGTTCCATCGTGGCCATGTTGATGACATCCGGATAGCCCGGATCCTCCACGCCAATGGTCTCGCCGGGCGACAACAGGAGCCGGATAGCCAGATAAAGGGCGTGCTGGCCGCCGACGGTTACCAGGACCTCGTCCGGATGGGCGACGATGCCCCGCTTCGCCAGTACCCGCTGGATCAACTGTTCGACCAGAAGGCGGTCGTCGGTTTCGGAATAATCTGTCGCCCAGTTCGGAAGTTCGACGGCGTTGACGGAGTCTCTGACGCACTCCCGCCAGCTGGCGATCGGGAACAGCGACGGATCGATCAGGCCGCAGACGAAGGGGTAGCGAAAGCGGACGAGACTGTCCGCGGGCTTGACCACCCGCTGGAGGTTGAAGCTGCGATCCCGGAAAAAGGCCGGATAATCGACTCTTTCCCGCGGCACCCCGAGGTCGGGCGGCACCTCCCGCCTCAGCGCATGACCGGGATCGGTAAGGACATCCGGATTGACGAAGAAGCCGGACCGGTCCTTCGCCACCACGAACCCGTCGTTCTTGAGCGCCTCATAGGCCAGCGCGACCGTGGTCACGCTGACTTGCAGTTCCGCGGACAGCCGGCGGATGGACGGCAGCGGGCGATGCAGCGGATACTGCCGGTTAACGATGCCGATCGCGATCTGGCGGCGTATCTGCTTCTGGAAGCTTTCATGGGCCTTGCGGTCGATGGAGATCATATTCTCGTACATATCGTCGTCCGTTTCACCCCCCTTGCAAAAGGAGATTTGGGCATTGGCCGCAAACTTTTCGATAAGGCGGAACAACCGGTTCCGCTCTTGAGGAAACCCCCTTCCCAAGCTCCTTTGGTCGCCTTCGAGCCCCAAGCCTATAACAGCCTTTTCTGCTTTTTTGCTGCCTGTACTTACATTATTTTCTAACTGTAAATAATTTTCTTCAAATCCTCGCGTTAGTTTGATGTCTAGCAAGGTTGGACAGGCCTTCTTCAGGGCCGTTCGGCCGCTCTACTGCACAAACCCGTCCTGGCGAGAGCGCGTGCGCAGCGACCGGCAATATCTCGGAATAGAGCGTTCCCTGCAGCGGGCCTGGGCGAAGGGCGCAGGGCTGATCGACGAAGAGTTCGAACGGCCGATGATTGCGGTCGTCAACACCTGCCAGGAGTTCTCGCCGGAGAACATACATCTGCGGCAGGTGGGGGAAGCGGTGAAGGCGGGCATTCGCATGGCCGGCGGAACGCCCTGCGAGTTCAACACCTTCCACGTCACCGACAGCGAGACCTTCGCGTCCGTCGGCATGCACTACGTGCTGCCGAGCCGGGACCTGGTGGCCGACATGATCGAGCTGATGGTGGAGGGGCACCGGTTCGACGCGATGGTCCTGATCGGCTCCGGCGACAAGGTGATGCCCGGCATGGCGATGGCGGCAGCCCGCCTCGACCTCCCTTCCATCATGCTCTACGGCGGACCGACCAGGGCGGGGATCTACAAGAACCGCAGGGTGTTTCTCGAGACCGTCTATGACGGCGTCGGCGAGCATCTGCTCGGGAAGCTGAGCAGGGAAGACCTGAAGGGTCTGGAGGACAACCACTTTCCCTTCGCCGGCGCCTGCGACACGGCAACATCGGGGAATACCGCGGGCATCTATACGGAAGCCCTGGGCCTGGCGCTGCCGAACAGCGGCACGCTGCCCGCGGGCAGCAACTACCAGCTGCGCGCCGCGAAATATACCGGCATGCGGATCATGGAGCTGGTGAAGGACGACCTGCGCCCCTCCCGGATCCTTACCCGCGAGGCCTTCGAGAACGCCATGCGGGTCGGCATGGCGGTCGGCGGCTCCACCAACATGGTGCTGCACATGATCGCGATGGCGAAGGAAGCCGGAGTCGAGGTCGATTTCGGCACATGGGACCGGCTCAGCCGCGAGACGCCGACCCTGGTCACGCTCGCGCCGTCCGGACCATGGGGCGTGACCGATCTTGGAGATGCCGGCGGGGTGCCGGCAGTCATGAAGGCGCTCGGAAGCCTCATCCACCCGCACGCCGAAACTGTCAGCGGCAAGACCGCCGGAGAACTCGTCCGGGACGCGGAAATAGCTAACGCGGACTGCATCCGCGGTCGACGCGATCCGGTCGAGCCCGAAGGCTCGATCTACATCCTCAAGGGCAGCCTCGCGCCCGGCGGGGCGGTGGTCAAGGCGTCCGGCGTCGCCCGCGAGATGTGGAAGGCGGTCCTGCCGGCGCGGGTCTTCGAGGACGAGGAAGGCGCGATCGAGGCGCTGCGCAATGGCGGGATCGGGCCGGGCACCTGCCTCGTCATCCGGAACGAGGGAACGAAGGGCGGACCCGGGATGCGCGAGATGCTGGGCGCCACCTCAGCGTTGATGGGGGCCGGTCTCGGCAACAGTTGTGCGCTGGTGACCGACGGGCGCTTCTCCGGCGCCACGCACGGCCCGGCCATCGGATATGTGACGCCCGAGGCGGCGCGGGGCGGGTCCATCGCGCTCGTCGAGGACGGCGATCCCGTCCGGATCGACCTGCCGGAACGCAGGCTCGAGCTCGAAGTGGCGCCGGAGGTGCTTGCCGAACGCCGGCGCAAGCTGCCGACCAGACCCGCCCGGATAACGCGCGGTTACCTCAAGCACTATGCGGAGCATGTGGCGCCCGCGTCGGAAGGCGCGGTCATGCCGCGATAGGCCATGGAAGCACCCGGTAATATCAGGGCAAGAATTCCCGGGGAGGGACCCGGCGGCTCCGGACCGGAAGCGTTGCAGCAACCTTCTCCCGGGCGCGCCGTCGTGACCAACGCCGCGTCTTCCGGAATCGAGATCGAGCGCAGGCGCCTTAAGTTACTCGCCCGCCGCAGCGATGGGCCGGGGCTTACCTACCTGGCCGCATGGGCTGCCGCGATGGGTGTTACCGGCTCTCTTGTCTGGCTTGCGCTGGACACGGTGTGGATCTGGCCGGCGATGTTCCTTTACGGCGCCGTCATGTCCGTGCCGTCCTACTCTCTCAGCCATGAGACGGCGCACGGGACGGCGTTCCGAACGCGCTGGCTCAACGAGGGTGTCTTCTGGTGCATGTCGCTCCTCTATGGCGAGGAGCCGCTGCACCGGCGCTACACGCACACCAACCACCACACCCACACCTGGCATGTCGGCCTCGACAGCCAGATGCCCTTCGACACGCCGCTCGACTTCAAGGGCTGGCTCTACGACATCAGCGGGCTGTCGGTTCACCGCTTCCAGGTCCGGGTTCTGTGGCAGCTCGCGACCAGGCGCTACACGAAGCTCATGCGGCAGGTCGCGCCAAGGACCGAACTGCCGAAGATGACCCGCAACGCACGGCTCTTCTGCCTCGTGTATCTCGGCCTCGCCGCCCTTGTCGCCACCGGCGTGATGTGGCCGCTCTGGTTCTACGTGCTGCCCCGGTTGCTCGGCAGCCCGATCATGCTGATGTTCAACATCATCCAGCATGCCGAGATGCAGGAGAACTCGCCCTCGATCGTCGAGAGCACGCGGAGTTTCCGCACGGACGGGATCGGCCGCTTCCTCTACCTGAACATGAACAACCATGTGGAGCACCACCTGTTCCCGCAGGTGCCGTTCTTCTCCCTCCCGAAGCTTCGCGACGCGGTGGCCGACCAGACGCCGGAGCCGGACCCCGGCTTCTGGCGCACCAATCTCGATCTCCTCTCGGTGGTGGTCCGGCGTTCCCTGGGGCGCGGCACCAAGGCCGCCTGGATCCGCCAGGCGCCGCACATGATCACCGCCGGCGGCGCCCATGCGAAGATCGCAAGGGCGACGATGCAGTGATGCACAAGCGCATCTACACCTATGGCGGGCAACCGGCGCGACGCAACTACACCGTCGCCGACATGGTCGCACTCAAGGGCAAGGCCAGACTCTGCCAGACCTGCCCGGCGACGGAGGAAGAGGCGGCGGCCTGCGAAGCGGTCGGGATCGATGTGCTGAACACGGCCGACGCCGACCTTCCGGCAGTGCGCGCCGGCGCGCCGGAGACGTTCATCATCGCCGACCTGCCGATGACGGCCCACCTGACGCCGGACGACATCCTGCGCGCCGCGGTCAGGGCGGCGGAAGCCGGAGCCGATGCGGTCTACACGCCGCGCAGCCTTCGAACGGTGGAGATGCTGGCGGGCGAGGGCCTGGCGGTCCAGGGCCATCTCGGGCTGGTGCCGCGGCTGTCCACGCAGCGCGGCGGCCTGCGCATTGTCGGAAAGACGGCAGCCGAAGCGCTCGAACTGGCGGGGGATTTCCGCCGGCTCGAAGACGCGGGCGCCTATGCAGCCGAGGTCGAATGCGTGGCGTCCGGGGCCCTGGCCGCGATCGCCCCGCGATCCGGGCTGGTCACTCACTCGATCGGTGCGGGCCCGGCGGGCGACGTCGTCTTCATGTTCCTCGTCGATATCTGCGGGGAATCGGAACGGCCTCCCGGACACGCCCGGGCGTTCGCCGACCTGCCGGCGATCCGGGAGCGGATCGTCGAAGAACGACGGCGCGCCCTCGGCGAATACCGGGCAGCGGTGATGGACCGCAGCTATCCCGATGCCGCCACCTCGGTGCCCATGCTTCCGGGCGAACACGAAAAGCTGGTCGAAGCGCTGGACGCGCGCCCGACCTGCCATTCCTGAGAGTGAGACAATGGCTGAATGGGTCCACGCCTGCGCCTGCGATGACATCGAGGAAGAGGACCTCGTCCGCTGGGACCACGGGGAGCGGACCTTCGCGATCTACAGGGCGGCGGACGGCTTCTACTGCACGGACGGTCTCTGCACGCACGAGGCGCAGCATCTCGAGACGGGGCTGCTGACCGGCCACGTCATCGAATGTCCCCTTCACCAGGGCCGTTTCGACATCCGCACCGGAAGGGTCGTGTCTCCGCCGCCCTGCGCCGGTCTCAACACATATCCGGTCAGGACGGAGGACGGCCAGGTCTACGTCAGGCTTTAGCGGCTGCGGACCCTCTCCCCGGGGCCGGACCCGCCAACCAAGTCCAATAGAGGAGGAAGAGAGCCATGCAGAAACCACTTCGGAAATTGCTTCTGAGCGGTATGGCCGCCGGCGCAATCGTCACGGGCGTTGTGACCGCGCCGGCGAACGCCGAGGAGGAATTCATCCTCGCCCACGCCATGAACACCGATCACGTCTTCCACGCGCTCTCGGAACGCTTCATGGCGGAACTGGGAGACAAGAGCGGCGTCGCCATCGACTATCACCCGGGCGGCGACCTCGGCGACTGGGTCTCGCTGTTCGAGCAGTCGATGCAGGGCGTCGTGCCGATGACGCTCACCTGGGCTTCGTCGGACTTCGACAAGCGCCTCGACCTCATCTATCTGGGCTACATCGTCTCGAACTGGGAAGAGGCCAAGACGCTCTACGGTCCCGGCGCCGGCATGCTCGATGTCTACAACGACATGCTCGGCGACCTCGGCCTGCATGCCGTCGGCATCATCCCGACCGATTTCGGCTCCGTCGTGATCCGGAAGGGCGTGGGCAAGCTCCCCATGAACTATCCGGACGAGCCGGCCGGCATGAAGATCCGCGTGCCGGGCCTGTCGATCGCGGTGGACCGCTTCAACAATCTCGGCTTCGCCGCGGTTCCCATCCCGCTCTCGGAGGTCCACACGGCGCTGCAGCTCGGAACCGTCGATGCGCGCTCGTTCTCGACCGCGGTCGAAACCTACACGCTGCGCGACGTGCTGGAAGCCAACATTCTCACCAACGACTATTTCGAGGTTGCCTTCTGGCTGGTGAACAAGAACTGGTGGGACGGTCTCGACGACAATGTCCGCAATGCCTTGCAGAGCGCGGCCGACAGCACGATCGCATGGTCCTGGGAAGAGGCCGAACGCAAGAGCAACGAGTTCCTGCAGAAGGCCCGCGACGCCGGCATCAACGTCGTCGAGCTCAGCGACGAGCAAATGAGCGCCGCCAAGCGAATCGTTTATGAGAAGGAATGGCCCGCGATGGAAGCGGTCGTCGGCAAGGACACCATGGACAAGATCCGGAGCGTCGTGGGCATCCAGTAGGCTCGTCCCGTGAACCGGTCCTTCGCCCGGGCGCCCCGGCGTCCGGGCGGTCCTCTGAAAGGTCGGCCATGACAACGGAACGGGAGTCCCGGCAGCGTCCTCGCCCCCCGGTTGCCGCGGACTCGTTCATCTACGATCTGGAACTGAGCGATCCGGAGCCGCCGGAGCATCTGACAGCGATTCCCGAAGGCGCCCTCGCGGAACGGCTGCAATGGCTGATCTCGGCTGAGTCGGTCTTCGAACGCATTCTCTACGTCTTCATCATCGCGTTCGGGCTGTGCCTCGCCGCGCTGATGTTCACCCAGGTCGTGCTGAGGTACGTCTTCGCCTCGCCCTTCGTGGGTATCGAGGAGCTCTCGCTCCTGTTTGGCGCCTGGTTCTATTTCCTCGGAATCGCGTACGTCACTCGCAACGGCGAGCACATACACGGCGGCATCCTGACGATGGTCGTGAAGAACCGGAATGTCATCCGCGGCGTCCGCCTGGCCATGACCGTGCTGGGTATCGGTGCCTGCACGGTATTCGGCTACTTCGCGATCCGCTACGCCCTCTTCGAGATCCAGACCGGACGTCTCAGTTCCTACATGCGCTGGCCGAAGGGGTGGTGGTCGGCCTCTCTCATCTTCGGGTTCGTTGCGACCGGTATCTACATGGCGCTTCAGGCGGCCAACCAGTTTGCGGACCTTTTGCTCCATCTCCGCCGGCCGGAGCAGAGGTAGCGATGGCTGTCTTTCTCATGTCGCTGGGGCTCGTGGTTGTCCTGCTGCTCGCGGAGATGCCGATCGCGTTCGCTTTCGGCATTGGCGCACTCGTGTTCGGACTGGCATCGGGATCGGACGTGTCCTTCCTCATCCCCTATGCCTATCAGACGACGTCGAGTTTCGCCTTGCTCGCGCTGCCGCTGTTCGTCATGGCAGGCACGTTGATGGCTCAGGGCGGCATCTCCGACCGTCTTCTGAATTTCGTGAACGCCTTCGTCGGACGGCTCAAGGGCGGCCTCGGCGCGGTAACGGTCGTGACCTGCGCCCTGTTCGGGGCGATCTCCGGCTCGTCCTCCGCTGCCATCGCCGCCATCGGCCAGATCATGATCCCACGCATGGTCAAGGAAGGATATCCAGCCGGCCATGCCACGGCTCTGGTCGCCTGTTCCTCGGTCCTTGCCCTGATGATCCCGCCCTCGATTCCGATGATTGTGTTCGCTGTCACCGGAGGGCTGTCGGTCGGCGCGGCCTTCCTCTCGACCGTCATTCCGGGCGCCATCCTGACACTCGTCTATGTCGGCCTGAACTTCCTGTTCCTGAGGAAGGTTGAAACAATCAAGGTCGAAGAGCGTATTCCGATGCGCGTCGCCCTGCAAAGAGTTGGCAGGACCGGCAAGGAAGCGTTCTGGGCGCTCCTCATGCCGGTCATCATCCTCGGCACCATTTATTCCGGCATCGCTACCCCGACCGAGGCTGCCGCCATCGCCCTGGTCTTTGCGGTCCTGGTCGGGTTCCTGATCTATCGCGGGCTGACCTTCCGAAACTTTCCCAAGACCATCGCGCGCGCGGCGATCACGACCGGTTCCATCGTCGCAGTGCTGTTCTTCCTGTTCGTCATGAGCCGCGCGATGATCCTCCAGCAGGTACCCAAGGAGGTCGCCGAGGCGCTGGTCGCGCTAACGGAGAACAGGATAGTCGCCCTCTTGATCATCAACCTGATTCTGCTGCTCATCGGCATGATTGTGGACGATGTGTCGGGAAGTGTGCTGGCGGCAATCGTCCTCCTGCCCGTCGCGACGGAGATCGGTGTCCACCCCATCCACTTCGCGGCCATCGTCGGCACCAATCTCGGGCTCGGGAACGTGTCCCCTCCTTGCGCCCCCATGCTGTACATGGCCGCCGGTGTCAGCAAGCTCACGCTAGACAAGTATTTTGTGCCGACCATGAAGCTGCTGACGTTCGGTCATCTTCCGATGGTACTGATCGTGACCTTCATACCCGAGCTGTCGCTCACCCTGCCAAGACTCGTGCTGGGCATCGAATGACACACCGTGTCGGGAGCAAGAAGAGCAGGCTGAAGTTCCGACCACGCTGCCATCGCGCCTGACGGAAAGCTGGCCGGCGATGTGTAGCGTCGCA
>JAJECZ010000444.1 GCA_022821735.1 Alphaproteobacteria bacterium
CGCTGCGCGCTCCGCTTGCCGAAGACACCGAAAACAACAGGAGCCTCCGCGCCCGCGCCCCGGCACGTCGGCGCCGGTCCGGCCGCGCCGGCGCGGCGCTACCAGGCCTCGCCGCCCTCCGCGCTCTCCGCCCGGGCCGGCGCAACCCCCGCCGGGCGGCCGCCCCGCCCGAGCTCTCCCGTCTCCAGAAAGTTCCGCAGCCTCCTCTCGCTTAGGTTGATGCCGCGTGCCGCCAGCACCTCCCGCATCTGGGCCACGGTCACGCCCTTCGCCTTCTGCTCCAGCATCGTCTCCCGCAGCCGTCCGAGGATCTGCTCCATCGTCACCTTTGGAGGAACCAGCCTCGACAGCTCCTTCGTCAGTCCCTCGAAGTCGATCTCCGCCTCGGTGAATTCCCTCGCCATCGCTCGCCTCTCCTCTCCCGTGCATCCACGCCCGATCCTCTTCCCGACATCGCATTCGGTCAAGCCACCCGTTCGACCGAAGAAACCATCGCGATCCTCTACAGCACATCGCCCCCTCTCCTTCAGTCCATCCTCCACTCGCAGATGCCACAAAGAAGAAACGCAGAAACAAGGCATCGCCTCGTGTCCACAACGTGCCCAAACCCAACGACCGCGAACAGCAGCCACCCCCACAGGAAGAAAGCTACAACAGCCGCACCAGTGCACCTGCGGTGCGGGGGCCTTGACAAACCCCGCGATATCGGCCCACCGTTCGGACTTCGGCCCATATCGACCGGGCCACCGGAACAGGGAGAAGAGCCATGCCAATCTCAACTCAGCAGCGCCCCTTCCCCGACAAGTAACCGTATCGACAGAGAGCTCTCCGGCGCCCCCTACAACCCGGAACGAGCCTCGTCATGGTGGCCACCATGGCCCAGGCCGCCGCCGCCTCCTACTACATGGAGAGCCAGCGCTCGTTCCGCCATCCCACGGAATACTACACGGCCGGCACCGAGCCGGACGGCGTCTGGTTCAATCCGAACGACTTGCTGGGACTCAGCGACGGCAACAAGATCGACAGCAAGCACTTCCTCCGCCTCTACAGCGGCTTCGCGCCGGAGACCGGAGAGAAGCTCACACAGAACGCCGGCAGCGAAAAGCACTCGCCCGGTCTCGACATCACCTTCTCCGCAGACAAGACCGTCTCCGCACTCTGGGCGATCGCGGGAGAGGACCTCAGAACCAAGATAGAGGACGCCCACAACGGCGCGGCCCGCATGGCCCTGCAGGAGATATTCCTCAAGGAATGCAGCTACACCCGGACCCGCGTCGGCGGAACGGACGGCGATATCCACGTCCTTCCCGCCCGCCTTATCGGCGCCATGTTCCAGCACGGCACGAGCAGGACCGACGATCCCCAGCTGCACACCCACTGCGTCATCTTCAACGCCGTGCAGACCGAGCAGGACGGCAAGTGGCGCGCGCTTCATCAGGGGCCTCTCTACAAGTGGATCAAGGCCAGCGGCGCCGCATACCGTGCCTATCTCGCCAGCAACCTGGCAGAGCTCGGCATCAAGATGGAGCGCTACGGCAAGGACAACGCCTTCGTGAGGATCAAGGCCATTCCTCAAGACCTCCAAAAGCTCTGGTCTAAACGCCGCTCCACCATTGTCGACGCGGCCGCCGAGTTAGGCATTGAGACTGAAGACAACTACACCCGTACCGAAATGCTCAGGGTCAAGACACGCCAATCGAAACGCACCGACCAGGAGCCGGAACAGCGCCACGTGCGCTGGCGAGAGGAATGCGAGGCGCTCTACGAATGCGCGTCCATCCTCGCCTCCGTCTTCGAAGAAATGGAAGAGGTCACGCAGGACCGCATCCGTGAATGGGCCGATGGCCTCGACGAACTGCCGCACGTCCTCACCCGTCTTCAGGCAGTCTTCCGCACGCCCGAGCTCGCGGAAGCCATCTACAACCTGCACCATCCCGCCCTCGGCACGCTCCACCCCGAGACCATCGAAAGCGCCATCCAGCGCATCCTCCGCAACCCGGAACTCGTGGCCCTCGACCGCGAACCCCGGACACCCGAAGCCATCGCCGGGCTCTCGCACACCGTCCCCCTCTCCACCCGCCACACCCTCGAGATGGAGCAGGAGACGCGCGATCTCGCCCTCGCCATGTCGCAGCGATCGGCCTTCGCCCTTCCCGCAAACGCGATCGAGGAGAAGCTCCAGCAGCTCAAGGCCGAACGCTATCCGCTGAGCGACGAGCAGACCTCCGCCATCCGCTACGTCACCGGCCGCGCCGGCGGGATCTCCATCGTCGAGGGCGCCGCGGGATCGGGGAAGACCACGACCATGCGGCCCATCGTCGACCTCTACAAGCAGCACGGATACAGCTTCATCGCCGCCGCCATCGCATGGCGCACCGCCGTCGAGCTCGCCAACGACTGCGCCATCGCGCCCTACTCCTGCGACAAGCTCCTCAAAGACGCGTCGCGCGGCAAGCTCCACCTCGACCAGAAGTCCATCGTCATCGTCGAGGAAGCCGGCATGATCTCGACCCGGCACACAAACCGCATCCTGAAGCTCGCGCAGCAGAGCGGCGCCAAGGTCATCTTCCTCGGCGACACCCAGCAGCAGCAGCCCATCGAAGCGGGTCCCGGACTGCGCCTCGTCCACGACGTCACCGGCAGCCACCGGGTCGATACCATGCGCCGCCAGCTGCCCGACGCGGAGGACTATCTGCGCGACATTCACGGCCTCGATCCTGCCGACGCCATCGCGCAGGCCGCACGCCTCACGCCCGAGCAGGAGCGCGAGGTCTTCCTTCCCTGGGACCCCGCCGATCCCGAGGCCCCCGTCAAACCGTGGCAGATCGAGGCCTCCAGGAACTTCAAGGACGGCAACGCGAAAGACGCCATCGAGGCATACCGGCTGCGCGGCCGCATCCATCTGCGCAGCAGCCCCGACGCCACCGTCGACAAGCTCGTCGACGACTGGCACCGCTACATCACCGAGAACCCGGACAAGTCCTCCCTCGTGCTGGCGCGCACCCACCGGGAGATCAGGCTGCTCTCCGAGCGCATGCGCGAACGCATCCATGCCGGCCGGGACAACGGCAAGTCCGCCGTGATCACGGTCAGCCGCGGCGAGGGCAGGAAGCGCGAGTACTACGACCTGGAAATCCGCACCGGCGACGTGCTGCGCATCGGCGGCGGCATCCCCGACAGGCAGATATTCACCGGCACCCTCGTCACCGTCGAAGACCTCTCGGTCCAGGGCGCTCCCGCTCATCACGAGCCGCGAGTGCTCGTCACCGCGCGCGACGACCGGGGGCGCCGCCTCACCTTCTACCACGACGAGATCCGCGACTATTACGGCAACATCCGCCTCGATCACGGCTTCGCGCTGACCATGACCGCGGCCCAGGGACTCACCGTCAACCGCGCCTTTGTCCTCGCCGACGACGCGCCCGCGCGGCAGACCATCTATCCCGCCGCCACCCGCCACAGGGACCGCCTGGACTTCTACGTCTCCCGCGACGGACCCCTCAGCAAGATCAAGGTCAGCCTCCCCGACCAGGGCGCGGCGCTGGAAGAACCGCTGACCGACGACGACATCCTCGACCATCTCGCCAAGAGATGGTCGCGCCACCAGCCCAAGGAAGCCGCGACGGACTTCGCCTCTCCCGAGCTCATGCAGGAGACCCTCGACGGTCTTCGGCGGTCCCGCCAAACGCCGTCCCCACCGCCCGGTCCGGACCGCAACGGGGAGGGGTCCGAGGACCGGCCTCCGGCACAGACCCGGCGGCAGGCCGCCGTCAACGACAACGCCGGCTCGCTCTCGTCCTGGGCCGGCCGCCAGCTCAGAGGCGCCGCGCTCAACCTGCGCTACGGCAACACCGCGGCCCTGGTCTCGCAGGGCCGCCGCGAGGTCGCCGCCTCATACGACCACCTCAGGGAGCGCGCCCGGAAAGAGGGCGCCGGCGTGGAGCTCTCTCCGGAGTTCGCCAACACCCTCTTCCGGCAGGCGCAGGTGCTCGCGGCCGCCGCGCCCTTCCGACGCGATCCCGCGCGGTTCCGGGACCTGCTGCGGCGCCGGGGCGGGATCGAGCCCCAGGACCTCGACGACTTCGCCGCGCAGTTCGAGCGCGCCAAGGAGGCCCGCCGCGCCGCGCTCAACCCCGCCCGCCGGCGCACCCCCGCCGCCCCGGACCCGGCGCCGGACATCCCCGGCGACGAGGCGCTCCAGGCCCTCCTCGATCCCGCAGCCGCCCCGTCCGCCGACGAGGCCGCTCTCCCCGACGACACCGCCTTCCTGGACCGGCCGCCGCGCGCCCTCCTCGCCGACATGCCGCCCGACCTCTTCGCCGACGTGCCGCCGCCCGACCCCCACGCCGAGACCGCGCCGGCGGACCTGCACGACCATCTCGCCCCTGCGGACATGGACCTCGACCTCGAGGCGCACCGCGCGCGATCGGCCCCGGCGCCGCCTCCCGGCCTCCCCGAAGACGCCCCCGACGACGATCGCCCCGCGCCCCAGGCGCGGCACGAAAGCGCGCGCCAGTCCCGCTCGCTGCCCTCCGCCGCCGAGGTCTCCGCCCGGCTCGCCGCCGCCGCCGAAGACGTCTGCCGCCGATATCTGCCGGACGGCGCCGCGCGCGGCGCCGCCGGGCGCCGGACATGGCAGGCGCCCGGCCCCGGCCCCGGCGCCGCTCCCGACTCCCTCCAGGTCCACCTCGCCGGCCCCAACCGCGGCAAGTGGCTGGACTCCTCCACCGGAGAGCGCGGCGACCTCATCGACCTCATCCGCCGCACCAGGGGCTACGGCTCCATCGGCCAGGCCCTGAAGGAAGCCGGGCGCTTCCTCGATCCCGCCCCAGTCCGGCCCTCCCTCGACGCCCCCTCCTCATCGCCCGACGAACGCGCCGCCGCCAGCGCCCGGCAGGCGCGTGCCCTCCTCGACAGCGCAGAGCCCGTCCGCCCCGACGATCCGGCGGGGCGCTACCTGGCCAGCCTCGGCCTCGGCCTCGAGGACGCCGGCGCGCTGCGCTACAGCGAGCACGCCTGGCACCTCGTGGGCGACGACCTCCGCCGCTCGCCGGCCCTGCTCGCGCCGCTCACCACGCCGGACGGCAGCCTCCGCGGCCTGGAACGCCTCCTGCTCACCCCCGGCGGCCAACCCCTCCCCATGGAACCTCCCGGCAACCAGAGCCGTGCCTCCGCCCCTGACGGCGCCGCCACATGGCTCGGCCGGCGCGGCGCTCCGCATGTCGCCCTCTGCCGCAGCCTTCCCGACGCCCTCGCCCTGCTGCACGCCCTCGACGCCGGCGAGCGCGAGCAGGTCGCGGTCGCGGCGCTGCCGGAGGACTGCGACCTCGCCCGCCTCGCCCTCCCGCCGCACGCCCGCGACGTCTTCCTGGTAGAACCGCCCGGCACGGACGCAGAGCGCGCCTGGCAAGCGTTTCGCGCAGCTCACCCGGACAACGTCCCCCGGCTGCAGCGAATCGTCACCGGGGACGCCGGCCTCGCTCCGCTACTCCAAGGCCAGAGACGCGAAGCCCTGCGCGGCGTCCTTCGCCCCCTCGCCGAGACGCTCGCCGAGGCCCGCCGCGAACGCCAGGACCTCGCCGCCCTCGAGCGCTTTTCGGAAGACTGGAGCCGGCACGCCGCGCGCGCCGCCGCCGGCCGCGTCCACGCCTTCTATCTCCACGGCCACGCCGAACTCGTCGAACGGCTGCGCGCCCTGCGCGAACGGCCCGCCGTCACCGCCCTTCCCGCAGAGAAGCTCGCGCCTCTCGACGCCATCCTGCACGAAGACGCGCGGCAGGCCGCAGCCCTCGCCACCGTCGAGCGCTATATGAAAGACATCCGGACCCTGCGCGTCGATCGCCACGCGCTCTCCGACGACCAGTGGCGCGACGCCGCAGAGCGCCTTCTCGCCCAGGCCCACGCCATCGACCGCGACCCCGAAACCTACGGCCCCTGCCTGAACCACACCTACCGCGCCTGGCAGCACGTCGAATACGGGATCCGCGATCTCGCCTCCGACCTCGGCCGCCCCGGCGACTCCCTGCGGCACCGGCATCCCGAGCTCCTCCTCGCGCCCATTCCCCGCACGGTCCCATTTCCCGAGGAAGCCCTCGCGGCCGACGCCGCCTACCGCCTCCTCCGCGACCGGTGGCACGAACGCCTGGCCATGGCAGACGCCCGCGGCCTCCATCCCTCGGCCCTAGCCGATACCCCGTCGGCCATCGACGCCATGCGCGAGCTGCGCGCGCGTCCCGGCCTCCATCCAATCGCCCACAAGGCCCTCGACGCCCTCCTCGCCCACCACGACCGATACGTCGAGACCCGCGACGGCATCGCGCTCTTCCGCAAAGACTGGCAACAGCACCTCGACCTCGCCGAGGCCGCCCACGCCCATCCCAGCTACATTGACGGCCACGACGAGCTCCTCGAGCGCGCCCGCGCACTGCTGGACCATCCCGCCGCCACCAGCGTGCCCGCCGCCGAACTGCAGCCGCTCGAGGCCGTGCTCGACCAGGCCCGCCGGCAGGCCGAAGCCCTCGCCGCCGTCGAGGACTACATCGCCCGCCTCAAGCCCTGCCTCGACGATCTCTTCCAGCTCGAACGCGCGGCCCGCCGCCAGGGCGCGCGCCTCGACAGCCTCCCCTCCTACGCCGCGTGGCGCGAGACGGCCGAACCGCTGCTCGAGCAGGGCGAGGCGATCGCCGGCGACCGCGACACCTACGGCCCCTGCCTCGACCACACCTTCCTGGCATCTCACCGCATCCACGACGGCATCCGCGATCTGGCCCAGGCCCTCGGCCGCGACCCCGACTCCCTCCTGGACCGCGAGCCCGAGCTCTTCCTCGAACCCGTCACCCGCTCCCCCATATTCCTCGACGAACCCCAGCAGGACGACGCCGACTACCGCCGCCTCGCCGACCGCTGGCACGCCCTCATGGCGCTGGCCGACGAACACCGCATCCATCCCTTCCGCATCGACGGCTGCGATGCCCTCGTCGACGCCATGCGCGACCTGCGCGAGCGGCCCAACCTCGATGCCCGCGGCCGCCGCTGCCTCGACCGCATCGTTAAGCAGCACAGCCAATTCCACGTCGACCGCGTCCGCGTGCAGCTCCACCTCGACGACACCAACCGGGCCGTGCGCAGGCTCCGCCACTTCGAGAACCTCTCCCAGATACGCGGCAGGCTCGACACCAACGTCGAGGGCATGCGCGACTATCCGGACTGGAAGGAACGCGCCGCCGAGCTCCTCAGCTCGGGCCGGGAATTGCTTGCCGACCCCGAGCGCTACGGCATCCACCTCAAGCAAAATCCCGACAACACCGAGCGCATACGTGCTAACATCCGCACCCTCGACGCCCACCTGAACCCCAAGGCCGCCCCGCCGCCCCGCCAGCAGCCCCAGGAAGACATCAAGCAGACCGAAACGCAGACACAGACCATTCGACGCAGCCGGGGGATCAGGCCATGAGCGACGACAACCGAGACGACGAAGCGCGGCCCGGCGCCCATACCCTCACCATAACCGAGAACCTCGCCCTCTTCGGCGGCGCGCCCGATCGCGGCGAGCCCGACTACCGCGAGGTCTGGGACCAGGACCACAGCCTCGCCGCCCTCGACGAAGCCATGCGCATCGTCGTCCAGGGCGTCACCGTCGACGGCACCCAGATGGCCGACGAGCGCGAGCAGCTGATGTGGGGCTTCGTCAATATCATGCACGCCCAAATTCAGCGGCTCGACGGCGCCCGCGACCGCATCGTCCCCGACATCAGGGACCTGATACGCGCCCAGGACGGCTCGGAGGTAAAGGCCAACCAGCTCGAGACGCTGACCGAGAGGGCCCGCAACCTGGGCGACCGCAGCCAGGCCTTCGAAAAGATGCGCGACAGGGCCGCCGCAGCCTACCTCGCCGAGACCGGCAGCCGCTGGCATCCCCGCCGAGGCTCGCTCGTCAGCCGCACCGGCCACCGCGCCCACGCACGGATCGACTCCCGCGACTACGCGAGGGCCCGCGAGAAACGCGAAATAGCCGCCGCCACGCCGGACGGCACCCTCGTCGCCCTCGCCGGCGGAAAGGACCTCCCCGACCCCAAGACCGTCTGGGCCGAGCTCGACCGCGCGCTCGAGCAGAACCCCGACATGGTGCTCGTCCATGGCGACGCCCCCGGCGTCGAGAAGGCCGGCGCCCAATGGGCCGAAGCGAGAAACGTGAAGCAGGTGCCCTTCGCGCCCGACTGGGACGCCCACGGCAACGCCGCGCCGTTCCGCCGCAACCAGGAAATGCTCAAGCTCCCCCTCGACCGGCTCATCGCCTTCTCCGGCTCCGGCATCACCGACAACCTCGTCGACAGGGCCCGGAAGGCGGGAATCCCCGTCGACCGGCCCTCGCTGACACCTGCCCTCTCCGCCGCCCGGCCCTCCCAATCGCCTGCGCAACGCCGCCTGCCCACAGTGCTCAATCTCAAGCACCACCCCGACGCCGTGAAGAACGGCGCGATCCGCATCGACCGCGAGACCCGCTGGAGCAACCCCTTCAGGATCGGCGAGCACGGCTCCCGCGAAGAGGTCACCGCCCTCTACCGCAAGGACCTGTGGAAACGCATACGCTCCGGAGACCTCGCGCTCGCAGACCTCGCCGCCCTCAACGGCAAGGACCTGGCCTGCGCCGCCGGCGACTGCCACGGCGAGATTCTCGCCGGCGCCGCCATCTACGCGGCCGGCAAGGTCGCACGCGAAACCACCCGCCAGGCCTCCCTCTCCGAGCACGATCGCGCCCGCCAGCAGCCCATACGGACCGCCCCCGCCGCAACCACGCTCGACCGCGCCTCGCCCTCACCCGCGACCCGCCAACCCGCGCCCCAGCGCATGCAGTCCAAACCCGACCACGCCCCCCGCGAAACAGCCGGCATCGAAACCGACGGGCCCGACCGCCGCGAGGTCTGGGACCGCGAGGACACCCTCGCCGCCCTCGACGAGGCCATGCGCGTCCTCGTCCGCGACGTCACCGTCGAAGGCACCCAGCTCTCCGACGAGCGCGAGCAGCTGATGTGGGGCTTCGCCAACATGCTGAACGCCCAGGCCCAGAGGCTCGACCGCAACGCCACCCGCATGGAGCGCGACATGGCCGGCCTTTCCCCCGGCGCCGAGCGCGATCTGCTCGCCGGCCGCATCGGCAACCTCCGCGAGCGCAGCAACGCCTTCGCACAGATGCACGACAGGGCCGCCCAGGCCTACTTCGCCGAAACCCTCAAGGAATGGACTCCCCGCCACCACGCCCAGGCCACCCATACCACCATCAGGACCCAGGCCGCGCGCGAGGCTGAGGCATACCTTCGCGACCTCGAGAAACGCGACGTCGCAGCCCACGCCCCAGACGGCACCCTCATCGCCCTCACCGGCGGCAAGACCGTCACCGACCCCGACGCCGTCTGGAGCGAGCTCGACCGCGCTCGCGACAGGCACCCCGACATGATCCTGCTCCACGGCGACGCCCCCGGCGTCCAGAAGATCGGCGCCAGATGGGCGGAAGCCAACGACGTCGCCCAGGTCCTCTGCCTTCCTGACTGGAAGCGCCACCCCAAGGCCGCCCCCTACCGCCGCAACGACCAGATCGTCGCGCTTCAGCCCAAAGAGCTCATCGCTTTTCCCGGCACCGGCGTGATCGCCAACCTCGTCGACAAGGCCAGGGAGGCCGGCATCCCGGTCACCGAGGCCTCCCTCACCCGCACCCTCTCCCCTGCCGAGCCCTCCCGCCAGACGAACGTGATCGACCTCGCAGACCACCGCGATGCCATCAAGAACAGCGCCATCCCCATCGGCAGCGAGACGCGCTGGGCCAACCCCTTCACCATCGGCGAGGACGGCAACCGCGAACAAGTCACGGCCCTCTACCGCAACGACCTCTGGAAGCGCATGCGCTCCGGAGACGTCAAGCTCGCGGACCTCGCAGCCCTCAACGGCAAGGACCTGGCCTGCGCCGCCGGCGACTGCCACGCCGAGGTTCTCGCGGGCGCCGCCATCTACGCGGCCGGCAAGCTCGAGCGTCAGGCGACCGAACCGCTTTCCGCCCCCGCCCACGACCACGCCCGCCAGGCTCCCGCCGACTCTCCCTCCCCAGAGGCAGGCCCGACGATTTCCGCGCCCGAAACGCCCTCCGCCACCAATGCGTCCCAATACTGGGCCGACGTCCACAACTTCATGGAACGCCGCGAACAGGGCGAGATCCAGGCCGACGCCGCGCGCATCGACCCCGACCACCTCGCGAACCGCGAGCAATACGTCCAGGATGCGCGCTATCTCCTTGACCATCCGCTGGCCGAGAGACTTTCCGAGGACCAAAGACAGCATCTCTCCGCCGTCGTGCAGGACACCAGCCGGCACGACGCCATACACGGCACCGCTCCCTCCGCCACCCAAAGCCAGGCCGCTCCATCATCCGACCCCGCCGATCCCTCCCCGGCGCCTGCGCTCACACCCACACCCACACCGCACGCTGCGGTCACGGCCTCCACGCCGGAGATACCCTCCCCCATGCACGCATCCGAATCCTTCGCCGCCCGCCTCCAGACATTCATGGACGACCACAAGCAGCGCAATCTTAGAGCCGACCGCTCCAGCATCGATCGCGTCCTCCTCCCCGGCCTCGAACAGCACGCCGCTGCAGCACGCGAGCTCTTGGCCAACCCGCAGTCGCAGCACATTCCCGCCATGCAGAGCCTGGCCCTCAAGGAGGTTGTTGCAGACCACGAGCGCCGCGAACACGCATCCACTGCCATCACCAACACTTGCGCCGACATGGAGCCTGCCCTGGCCAGGCACCGCCACCTCGACAACATCGCCGCCATCCGCGACGTCAAGATCCACAGGCTGGAAGACCACCGACAATGGTATCCGGCCGCATACGAGATCAGCGCCCGCGCCAACGACATCCTCCAGGAACCCGACGTCTACGACTGCGGCTTCACTCCGGAGAATTGGGACGAATTCCGGGACAACCTTCTCGACCTCGACACCGCCCTCGGCAACGACACCTTCTTCACTCGCAACGGCAACCTCCTCCTCCCGCCTCTCCCCCACGCAGGAGACGGCTCCGAAGAAGCCCTGAAGGCACAAGCGTCATACCGCCACACCCGCACCGCATGGCACGAACACCTCGTCTCCGCTCACGAATACGATCCGCATCCCTGCGAACACGTATCTTCCAAGATCGTCAACGCCATGGAACGCCTGAAGGACGACCCCACCCTTACCGACGATGCCCGGCGCGCCATGTCCGACAACGTCGCCGATTACAACGCCTACTGCTGCGCCCGCTCGGACGTCGAAACCTTTTTCCAAGACACCGACCGCGCTATCGATGCCAACCGCAGCTTCAAGCAAGATATCAAGAGCCTCGACTCCCAAAATCCCGCCGCAGAAGACATAGAGGGATACGCTGCCTGGAAGGAGATCACCGCGAACCTGCAGAAAACCGGAGAAGAGATGTTCAGCAACACGAGCACCGCCTACGGCCCGTACCTCAAACACCATCCCCATCTCAAAGAAAGACTCGAACACTGCCTCGACGATCTTGACGAGGCTCTCGACCGCGCGCTCCCCTCCAGGACGCAAGAGATAACCCAGAGCCAACAGATCGACCAGCACCGCGCCGTCAGCCGCGGCATGAGAATGTGACGCCCCAACCGACTTTCAAGCTTGCCGTCTTCCCCCTCCCCGACCGCCGCCACCCCGCAATCCCTCAAAAGGACCCCCTTCGCCGCCCTGCTCCGGGCCCTGTTCCGTCCCGCCCAGGCCCGCGCCGTCCTGCTGCACCCCGACCGCCTCGAATTCATCTTCGCCTCTCGCCCCTCCTTCGCCGTGCCGCTCGGCGACGTCCAGCGCCTCGAACTCACCCGCGCACCCTTCCGGGCACGCCTCCGCTTCCTGCATTCCTCCGGCGCCACCGCCCTCTCCGGCCTCCCGCGCTCCCGCGCCGCCGCCTTCGCCCGCGCCCTCGAGCGCACAAGGAAAGACTGGTGGCGCCACACCCTCGCCCAGCGCCTGCCCGCCCTTCAGTCCCTGCACGAGCGCATACGCGCCCTTGACAGCCCTTCCCTCTACGTCGACTCCGACACCTTCGACCGGCTTGTCCGGGACGGAACGGAGGCCGTTCGCGGCCTCACCCCGCATTGGCCTCCATCCCTCTCCGAGACCGCCGAGATCGGCATGCTCCGCGACGTCCTCGCGTTCCTCGACGCCCCCGCCGACGCCCGTGACGCCACCAACCGCGCCTACCTCGACGGCGAGCTCGCCCGCTGCCGCGAGTTCCTCGACCGTATCGAGGCCCGCCCACTCACCCAGGAGCAGCGCAAGGCCGTCACCGTCGACGAGCGCCGCAACCTGGTCGTGGCCGCCGCCGGCAGCGGCAAGACCTCGGTCATCGTCGCCAAGGCCGGCTGGCTGATAAACCGCCGCATCCGCAAGCCCTCCGAAATCCTGCTGCTCGCCTTCGCCCGCGACGCCCGCAACGAAATGGAGGCCCGCGTCCGCGCGCGCCTCGGCCCCCGCGCCGGGACCGGCATCGCCGTCCACACCTTCCACGAGCTCGGCATGCGCATCATCGGCGAGGCCGACGGCAAGCGCCCCGCGCTCTCGCCCACCGCCGAGGACGACCGCGCCCTCTCCCGCCTCATCACGGACATCCTCGCCGGCCTGCTCGACGACGGCGCCGTCTCCGGCGAGCTGCTCGACTGGTTCCAGGACCACTTCGCGCCCTACAGGTCCCAGCACGACTTCGACAGCTGGGGCGCCTACCACACCTACATCCGCGCCAACGACATCCGCTCCCTCGCCGGCGAGAAGGTCAAGAGCTTCGAGGAGTGCGAGATCGCCAACCATCTCTACCTGAACGGCGTCGAGTACCAATACGAGGCGCCCTACCGGCACGACACCGCCACCGCCGCAAAGCGCCAGTACAGGCCCGACTTCCACCTGCCCCAGCACGGCATCTACATCGAGCACTTCGGCCTCGACGCCCGGGGCAACCCCCCCTCCTACGTCGAGCCCCAGAAGTACCTCCAGGGCATCGAGTGGAAGCGCGAGCTCCACGCCCGCCGCGGCACCGTCCTGATCGAGACCTTCAGCCACGAGCGCGCCGCCGGCCTCCTCCTGGCCAACCTCGACCGCAAGCTCGCCGCCCACGGCGTCACGCTCCAGCCCCGCTCCGGCCGCGACGTCTTCGCGATCCTGGCCGAGCAGGGCCGCATCGACCCCTTCGTCACCCTCGTCGGCACCTTCCTGCAGCACTACAAGGGCGGCCTTCGCTCCCTCGCCGATTTCCCCGTCTCCTCACTCCCCCGCGCAGAGGCCCCCCGCGCGCGCGCCTTCCTCGGCGTCTTCAGACACGTCCTGGAGCGCTACGAGCAAAAGCTCCGCAGCGCAGGCGAGATCGACTTCAACGACATGATCGCGCGCGCCGCCGACCACGTGCAGGCGGGCCGCTGGCGCAGCCCCTACGCCTACGTCCTGGTCGACGAGTTCCAGGACATCTCGCCCGGCCGCGCCCGCCTTCTGAAGAGCCTGCTCGACGCCGTTCCCGGCGCCCGCCTCTTCGCCGTCGGCGACGACTGGCAGGCCATCTACCGCTTCGGCGGCTCCGACATCGCCGTCATGCGCGAATTCGAGCGGCACTTCGGCCCCTTCGCCCGCATCGACCTCGAGACCACCTTCCGCTGCCCGCCGGGTATCGCCGCGATCGCCACCAACTTCGTGCTCCGCAACCCGGCCCAGCTCACCAAGAAGGTCCGCGCCGCCCGCGCCTGGCCCGGCCCCGCCGTGCACATCGGCCTTCCCGCCGACGGCGCGCCGCCCCTCCTACCCCAGGCCCTCGACCGCATCGCCGCCGACGCCGCCCGCGCCGGCGGCACCGCCGACGTCCTTCTCCTCGGCCGCTACAGGCGCCTCAAACCCGCCAACCTCAAGGCCCTCGGCAAGAGCCACCCCACGCTCCGGCTGCGCTACATGACCATCCACCGCGCCAAGGGACTCGAAGCCGACTACGCCGTCGTCCTCGGCCTCTCCGCCGCCAGGTACGGCTTCCCGGTCCAGATCGCCGACGACCCCCTTCTCGACCTCGTCCTCTCCGCTCCCGAAGCCCACCCGAACGCCGAGGAGCGCCGCCTCTTCTACGTCGCCCTCACCCGCGCCCGGCGCCAGGTCTACCTCCTCGCCCAGGGGGCGACTCCCTCCCCCTTCGTCGCCGAGCTGCTCGACGCCGGCCACAACGTCGCCGTATTCGGCCGCCCGCCCGAGGCCGACGTCCCATGCCCCGTCTGCAAGGACGGACGCCTCGAGCGCCGGGAGAACGCATCCGACAAGAGCGCCTTCTACGGCTGCACCAATTGGCCCTACTGCGAGCACACGCGCCCCGCCTGCCCCAAGTGCCTCACGGGACTGCCCGTCCGCGCCGACGACGGCTTCCGCTGCCGGGACTGCCGCGCCCCGATCGAGGCCTGCCCCGCGTGCCCGGCCGGCATCCTCCTTCCCAGGATGGGCCGCCGCGGCCGATTCCTCGGCTGCTCCCGCTACCCGGACTGCGCCTACACCCGCGATGCCGCCACGCCCAGGCCGGGGGCGCCCTCACAACGGCACCGCCGGCGTCCTTGACCGCCCCGCCGGCGTGCCGCCCCCAACCAGGCATGGCCTCTGCGCCTCCCTATCCCCGCCGCACCACCGCGCCCCGCCACCGCGTCTCCAGCTCAATACTCCCAGGCCCCTCCGGCGCCTCTGCCCACTCCATGCCGGCGTCACTCCCCAGGTACACCACGTCCTCGTCCGACAGATACTGTTCCCTCTCGCCCGGCCAGTCCTCCCAATCCTTCGGGTGCTCCGCGACGAGCCCGATCGACTCCAGCAGCGCCCGCCCCTTCGCCACATCCGCCTGAAGCCTGTCGAAAATCCAGCCGTCCACCCGCGTCCGATCCATTCCGTGCTTGTGCAACAGTCCCAGATTCATCAGATCGCGCCAACGTTCGTATGTGCTTCCGACAGCCTCGCTCAGCGCCACGCAGAGCTCCCAATCCAGAGCGGAAACGTCCACCGGCTCCGCCCACCAAATACGCCGTTCGTGAACCCTCCCGGCCAGCATCAGCCACCGTCCCGCCGCCTCGGCCTCCAAGCCCGCCTGCATCTCGTCGATGTCGTCGGGCCTCATGACGATAATTTCAAACCCTCCCCGCATCTTCCCTTCCTCCAGCATCAACAGCCCGTCCTCCAGCGCATACCTGCCGGCGCTTCTCAGAAACTCCGCTATGCCTATCCTCTGCTGCTCGCTCAGCTCCGCCATTTCATTCCACCCCCGTCACAAGCGTCCAATCGGGATAGGGGGGAGCCTCGCGGCTCCACCCCTCCCACACCACCGGGCATACGGGTCCGTACCACGGCGGTTCGACGGATTTAGGCGGCATGACGGGCCTCTACGGTGGCGAGGCCGAGCCGGTCGAAGAAGGCATTG
>JAJECZ010000535.1 GCA_022821735.1 Alphaproteobacteria bacterium
GAGAAGGTGGTCGATCTGCTGGCTGAGAGCGGTGTCGTGCTCGAACTCTGTCCGCTTTCGAATCTCGCCACGGGCGTCATCGGGCGGATCGAGGACCACCCGGTGCGCCGCTACTGGGAGCGCGGTCTCAACATTACGATCAATACGGACGATCCGGGCATGTTCCACAACAGCCTGACGGACGAATACGCCATGCTCATGGACGTGTTCGGCTTCAGCCGCGCCGAGATTCGCACGCTTGCAGCGGCCGCGCTGGAGGGCGCCTGGTGCGGTCCGGAGGAGAAGGCGAGGCTGAGGCCGCTCTTCGCCGCTTGACCCGGCCGGGCTGGACTTGCCACAAGTTAGGCTGCGGAGGGGAATCCGGTCCGGTGGCCGGCTCGGTCTTCAAAACCGCTGCGGCGGCGCATCGCTGCCAGGTGGGTTCGACTCCCACTCTCCTCCGCCAATCCGCCAGTTCGGCGCCGCGTCAGCCCAGGCCCGTGGGCGGCCCCTTCAATTCGACGGTGTTGCCGTCCGGGTCGCGGATATAGATCGACGGGCCGGTGCCTTCGGCGCCGTAACGCGGAAGCGCCGCCTCCGTCTCGATGCCGTGCTCCGCGAGCCAGGCGCGGATGCCTGCCTCCTCGAAGGGCGTAATGCGGAGCGCGAAATGGTCCATGTTTGCGCCGGAAGGTTCCGGGTCTCCGGGCACCAGGTCGATCAGGCTCGCGCCGGCGCGCAATTGCACCAGGCTGATCTCCTCCACCCGCCGCTCCTCCCGGCAGCCGAGCACGCCGGTATAGAAGGCCAGCGCTCTCTCCATGTTGCGGACCCGGAGCACGACATGATCCAGGTTGCGGATGCGAAAACTCACCATTTCGCCCTCCCCTCGGTCGATGCTGTGCCCCATATTGGGGCCTGAAGGAGGATATGTCATGGACGCCGACA
The DNA here is from genome assembly GCA_022821735.1 of Alphaproteobacteria bacterium. Lineage (GTDB taxonomy): Bacteria > Pseudomonadota > Alphaproteobacteria > Bin95 > Bin95 > Bin95. The sequence goes on from JAJECZ010000535.1 coordinate 928, forward strand.
CGATTCTCGACGCAGCGCTCGCGGTTGCCGCAGAGCGGGGCTGGCGGCAGGCGACGCTTACCGATATTGCGGCGCATGCAGGATGCGGACTCGCGGATGTCTACCGCCTCTTCCCGTCGAAGGCCGCGATAGCAAGGGCAGCGGTCGCACGCATCGACGCCGCCGTGTTGTCCGGGACGGGCACCGACGACGCGGAGTCCTTCCGCGACCGGCTGTTCGATCTCCTGATGCGCCGTTATGACGCGCTCAAGCCCCATCGCGGAACCATCGAGACATTCTGGCGCGAATTGCGGCGCGACCCGCTTGCCGGCGCGCCGCTGGCGCCGGCGCTCGCCCGGTCCATGGCCTGGATGCTGGAAGCCGCCGGCGCGCCGCCGCGCCTGCCGCTCGGCCTGCTGCGGGTGAAGCTCCTCGCCGGCATCCACCTTTCCGTAATGCGGGTCTGGCTGCAGGACGACAGCGAGGACCTCGGCCGCACCATGGCCAGTCTCGACAAGGCCCTGAAACGGTGGGCTCCGGTGCTTGAGGGCCGGCGCTGCTGAATAAATTTTTGCAGCGCACAAAAAAATACTTGACGCTGCACCGCAGCATAACGATATTGCACCTGCGAGACGACGCCTGCGGGTTTCTGCGGCAGCCGCCTCCCGAGACAGGAACGGAGACCAGAAGAGCGATGTACAAGATGCCCTTTGCCGATTTCGACCCGGCCCGGTTCATGGCCGATTTCAAGATTCCGGCGTTCGACGCCGAGGGCGCGATGGCGCTGCACCGCAAGAATGTCGAGGCCATGACCGCCGCCGGCCAGACGGCGTTCGAGGGCGCGGGCGCCTTCATGCGCCGCCAGGGCGAACTGGCGCGCGAGGCGGCAGAGGCGTCCGCCGCCAACATGAACCTGTTCTTTGGCGATGCGAGCTTCGAGGACAAGGCGGAGCGCAGCGCCGCGCTCGTCAAGGGCGCCTGGGAGTCGGTGGTCGCCGGAGCCGGGGAACTCGCGGAAATGTCGACCAAAACGGGCCGCGAGGTGTTCGGCATGATCGACAAGCGCGTCCGCGACGCCATGGACGAAACGGCGGCGATGGTCGTCCCGGCGGCCAAACCCGCGGAAAAGGCCGCACCGGCCAAGTCATAAGGCGCGTTGCTCCTCCCCTTCGCGCCAGGCCGCTCCCGCAAGTCGGGGGCGGCCTTTTTCTGTCCGGTCCCGGCGTATCCTCGCCGCTCTACGCCCACGCACGCCAGTAGCAAGACGGCTCCGTTCCCATCGGCTATGGTCGCCGCGCCATGACGAACGATGTCCTGAATTTTCTGGGCGACCTGGTGCGCGAAGCGCGCGCGCAAGGAGCCGACGAAGCCGACGCTGTCGATATCGACAGCCGCTCGCTCGAAGCGACGGTGCGGTTCGGCAAGATCGAACATATGGAGCGCTCCGAACTCCGCAAGACCGGCTTGCGGGTTCTGGTCGGACGCCGCCAGGCGGTGGTCGCAAGCGCCGACCGGCAGCGGGAAACGGCGGCCGCGCTAGTCGAGCGGGCCGTCGCCATGGCGCGCGCCGCGCCGGAAGATCCCCATGCCGGACTGGCGGACCCGTCACTTCTAGCCGCGGATTGGCCCGACCTGGACCTCTACGACGCAGAGGTGCCGGCTTCGGAGGAATTTGTCCGGAAAGCCGCGGAAGCCGAGGCGGCGGCGCTCGATGTGCCGGGCGTCACCAATTCGGAAGGCGCAGGCGCCGGCCGCACCGAAACCCATGTCGCGCTCGTGTCGAGCAACGGGTTTGCCGGCAACTACAGGAGGTCCGGATGCGGGCTGTCCGTGTCGGTCCTCGCCGGCGAGGGTACGGCGATGGAGAGCGAGTACGACTGGTCCCAGGCCGTCCACGCCTCGGACCTGTCGGAGCCGGCGGCGCTCGGCCGGAACGCGGGAGAACGCGCAGTGCGCCGGCTCGGTCCCGTCAAGCCGGAGACGGCCGTCATGCCGGTGGTCTTCGAGCAGCGCCTTGCGGGACGGCTTGTCGGCGCGCTCGCCGGGGCCATCAACGGCGCGGCCGTCGCGCGCGGCACCAGCTTTCTCAAGGACGCAATGGGCGAAGCGGTGCTGAAGGACGGCATGGCGCTGATCGACGATCCGGGCCGGCGGCGGGGCCCCGGATCGCGTCCGTTCGACGCCGAAGGGCTCCCCTGCGCACGCCGCGCGCTGGTCGAGAACGGGGTGCTCCGCTCATGGCTGCTGGACTTGCGCTCGGCCCGGCAACTGGGCCTGCCACCCACGGGCAATGCTGCCCGCAGCGCCGGCTCGGCGCCCGGCCCCGCATCGTCCAACCTCTACCTAGAGCCGGGGCGCATGTCCCCGGACGAGCTGATCGGCGAGATCGAATCCGGCCTGTTCGTCACCTCGGTAATGGGCCCCGGCGTCGATCTTGTCGCCGGGCGTTACAGCCAGGGCGCCGCAGGCTTCGCGATTCGCGGCGGCAAGGTCGCCGAGCCGGTGAACGAGGTCACGATAGCGGGCGACCTGCGGGACATGCTGCGCGGCATCGACGCCGCCGACGATCTGATATTCCGGAGCAGCGTCAACGCGCCGACGCTGCGGATCGACGCCATGACGGTGGGAGGGCGCTGAGCCGCGGTTCCGGCCGTGTCCGTCAGCTGTCCAGCCGGGGGGCCCACGGGATGCGGCCGAACTCTATGCCTTCCTCGGTGAGCGCCTTGGCCTCCTTGGGCGTGGTCTCGCCGTAGATGGCGTGGCTGTCGGTCTCGCCGTAATGGATGCGGCGCGCCTCCTCGGCGAAGCGCGGGCCGACATAGTCGCAGTTCTCCTCGACCTTGCGGCGCAGTTCGCGGAGCTCCCGCATGATGGCGGCCCGGCGCTCCGACGGCTTGCCGGACACGCTTTCCGCTCCCTTGGGCGCGACATTGGGCGTCATCAGGCTCTTGCGCGCCGACGTGTCGCCGCAATGCGGGCACATCACCCTGCCTTCCGCGATCTGCGCGTCGCAGGCGGCGCTGTCGCGGAACCAGGCCTCGAACTCGTGCTCGTTCTTGCAGGTGAGCCGGTAAACGATCATGCTCCACATATAATGTCATAGACGGACCGATGCCAGTATCCGCTTGGGTCGCGCGCTTCGCCGACCTCGTACCGCCCGCCGCACCCGTGCTCGACCTGGCCGCCGGCGGCGGCCGCCATACCCGGTTCTTTGCAGCCCGAGGCCATCCCGTGCTCGCCGTTGACAGGGATGTCTCCCGCCTGCCGGGCGGACTTGCCTGGGACCTCGAAGACGGCAGCCCGTGGCCGTTCGCGGGCCGGCGCTTCGGAGCAGTCGTGGTCGTCAACTACCTGCACCGCCCCACGCTCCCCTCCACGGTGTCCCTGGTCGCGCCGGGCGGCCTCCTGATCTACGAGACGTTCGCCGTCGGCCAGGAGGCGTTCGGCCGGCCCCGCAATCCGGATTTTCTCCTGCGGCCGGGCGAACTTCTCCGGGCGGTGCAGGGCCGCCTCGTGGTGCTGGCCTATGAGCACAGGCAGGTGGACGGGCCGAGGATGGTTCAGCGCATTGCCGCAATCGACCCCGGTCCCGCCGGCCGGCCGGATGTCTCGGTCTCCATTTCGACGTCGCGGTAAACCTTGGCGGAGAGCACCAGGCCGAAGCCGATCTGGAGCGTCAGCATCGCCGTGCCGCCGTAGGAAATGAAAGGCAGCGGCACGCCGACCACCGGGATCAGGCCGGCCACCATGGCGATATTGGCGAAGACGAACAGAAAGAAGGTGAAGGTGACGCCGAAGGCCAGAAGCCGGGCGAAATCGTTCCGCGCCATGAAGCCGATTGCGAAACCGTAGCCCATGATGGCCAGATAGAGCGCGAGGACGAAGAGCCCGCCGGCAAGTCCGAACTCCTCGGAAACGACCGTGAAAATGAAGTCGGTGTGGCTTTCCGGCAGGAAGCCCAGATGGCTTTGCGTGCCCTCGAGATAGCCTTTTCCGAACTCTCCGCCCGAGCCGATGCCGATTTTCGACTGGTAGCCGTGATAGCCGGCGCCGGCGAGGTCGCGTTCGGAATCGAGGAAGGTGAGCACCCGGTCGCGCTGATAATCCTTCAGCCTGTACCAGACCGCCGGTATGAGCGCCCCTGCGCCGACGCCGAAGACCGCAAACACCCGCCAGGAAACTCCGCCCAGAAAGAGGAGGGCCACCCCGCCTGTCGCAATCATCGCCGCCGTACCCAGATCCGGCTGCCGCGCGACCAGCAGAGCGGGCACGGCGATCAGCGCCAACGCAAGCAGCAGCATGGGCCAGCGATTGGCCTCTCTTTCGTCCCGGGCGTGGAAGTGGCGGGCGAGCGCCAGCACCAGGGAAATCTTCATGATCTCGGATGGCTGTATCGACAGCGGGCCGATCCTCAGCCAGCGTTGGGCCCCCATGCCGACATCGCCGACGAACTCGACTCCGATGACGAGCAGGAGCGAGGCGGCATAGATCGGATAGGCGCAGCGCAGCCAGAACCGGATGTCTACCAGCGCGACGGCCAGCATGACCGCCAGGCCGACTGCAAAACGCAATGCATGCGGGCCGGCCCAGGGCTGGATAGCGCCGCCGGCGGCCGAATAAAGCATCGCGAAGCCGACAGAGGTGGTGAGGGTCAGAAGGATAATCAGCACCCAGTCAACCCGGAGCAGCAGCCCGCCGATCCCAAGGCCCGGCCGACGCACTTCCCAAGCCTTCATGATGCGACGGTCCCGGACTTCTGGGCAGCCAGCAGCAGGTCCCGCGCAAGCGGCGCGGCAGCCTTGGACCCGCTGCCTCCGTGCTCCACCACGACAACGGCGGCGTAGCGCGGCTGCTTGAGAGGCGCATAGCCGACAAACAGCGCATGGTCGCGTTCCTTGCGCGGAAGGTCCTCGTTCTTGCGTACGCCGAGGCGGCGCTCCAGCGCGGATATGCGCCGCACCTGCGAAGTTCCTGTCTTGCCCGCCATCTCGAACCCGTCCTCCAGGATTCGGGCAGCCCAAGCCGTACCGCGCCGCGAACCCGTGACGGCGGCCAGCCCGGCGCGCACTGCCCGAAGATGCCGTTCGTCGATGCCGAGTTCCGGGACGGCCTCGCGGGCGAGCAGCCTGGGCGCAACCGCGTGCCTGCCATTGGCAAGCCGTGCGGTCATCGTCGCCAGCTGCAGCGGCGTCGCGAGCACATAGCCCTGGCCGATACCGGCGATCAACGTCTCTCCGGCCTGCCAGGATTCGTTGCGTACCTCCTGCTTCCATGCCTTGGTGGGGATCAGCCCGCCGCGCTCGCCCGGAAGCTCGACGCCGGTCGGCTCGCCGAACCCGAGTTTCCTCGCCATTGCCGCGATCCGGTCGATGCCGGTGCGCTGGGCTATCTCGTAGAAATAGACATCGCAGGACTGCTGGAGCGCGCGGAAGAGACCCACATGTCCATGTCCGCCGCGGCGCCAGCAATGGAATTTCCCGGTGCCGAGTTCATGGACGCCGTTGCAGAAGAAACGATGGTCCGGCGACACGACCTTCGCTTCCAGCGCAGCGAGGGCGACCGCGATCTTGAAGGTGGACCCGGGCGCATATTGGCCCGACACGACGCGGTTGCTGAGCGGGTGCAGAGGGTGGGAGGCGAGGGCCTGCCACTCGGCCCTGTCTGCAATGCCGTCGTGGAACGCGCCGGGATCGAAGCTCGGCGACGATGCCATGGCGAGCAGGCCGCCGCTTTCCACATCGATCAGCACGGCGGCGCCGGTCTCCGGGCCGAACAGTCCGGCCGCGAATGTCTGGAGGCCGGCGTCGAGCGTGAGGCGAAGCGTTTCTCCGGAAAGACCTTCCCGCCTGCCCAGCTCCCGGCGCTGACGGCCCGTGGAGGTAATCTCGACCAGGCGTGTGCCGGCAGCTCCTCGCAAGGCTTCGTCCTGGGTACGTTCGACGCCCGTCTTTCCGATACGGAAGTCGGGCATGCGAAGGAGGGAGTCGGCGTCGGACCGGTCGAGGTCCTTGCTCGAAACCCGACCGACATAGCCGACGGTGTGGGCCGCCGCCGCTCCCAGCGGATAGATCCGGCGTAGCGCGGCGTTGGTGAAAATGCCCTCATGCTCGGCTATTGCCAGCGAGAGCCGGGCCATCTCCTCCCACGAGATGTCGTCCAGCACGACCACCGGCTCGAACGCCGGCCGCTTTCGCACCGCTCTCCGGACCCGTTCGCGCGCCGCCGGGCCGAGCATTGCAACGCGGGCGATTTCATCCAGCGCTGCGTCAATCGGGCCCGCTTTCTCCGGAACCAGAAGCAGGCGGTATGTCTCCCGGTTGTGGGCCAGCGGCCTGCCGCGGCGGTCGAGAATTTCGCCGCGCTGGGGAGCGAGCAGACGCTCCGCGGTGCGGTTGTCTTCGGCCCGGCGCGCATAGCGTTCGCCTTCGAACACCTGCAATTGCACCAGCCGGCCTCCCAACACGCCGACCAGGCCGACCTGGACGCCTCCCAGAAGCAGAGCGCGGCGGCGGATCAGCTGGGCCCGGTTGCGCGCGCCCGCCATCAGGCGCTCCTCCTCAATGCCGCCGTATCGAGGACCGCCAGCACCCCGGCCACGACCGGATAGGTCAACACGGTCAGCAGGAGCACGGCGGCAGGCGCCCCGACCGACAGTGCCGCGCCGTAATAGAAGGAGGCGCCGGCCCATGCGATTGCACTGGCCGCAAGCGCAACGACGGCGAATACGGCCCAGCCGGCGGCAAACGGCTGTCCCACCACGAGGAAGCGCTGGCTGCGCGCCGCCCCGAGCACGAACAGATAGACGAGCGCCATGAGGCCGAACGGTGCGTCGGCAACGCTGTCATGCGTGAGACCGATGGCGAAGACGAACGGCGCCGGCACGAGGTCCGGGCGCCGTCCGGCCCAATAGTGGACCCCCGCAACGGCGAGAGCCGGCGCGGCCCGGTCGCCGATCCAGGGCACCAGCGAGACGAGCAGGAGCACTGCAATGCTTGCGCCCGGAACCGCTGCGCGCGCCGCACGGTCCAGATGCGTCAGCATCTATTCCTCCACCAGCGAGGTGAAGTCTGCCATGCCCCGGTCCACAACCCGGACGAACTCCAGCCGCGTCCAGTCCACATGCGGCACGATTTCGACCCCGCCGCCGGACTTTACCGCAGTGCCGACATCGCCCACGGGCAGCCCCGGGGGGAACACCCCTCCGCGGCCCGACGTGACGACGACGTCCCCGGGCGCCAACGCGGCGTTCCGGGGAAGGAAGCGCAGATGGGGACGGATGCCGTTGTCACCCACGAGAATGGCGTGGACACGGTTCGGGCCCGCCAGTACCGGCACATGCGAGCGCCGGTCGGTAATCAGCAGCACGCGCGCACTGCGAACCCCTGCGGACATGACCCGCCCGACCAGCCCCTCGCCCGAGATCACCGCCTGGTCTGGACGAACGCCCTGCCGGCCGCCGGCATCCATCAGCAGGCTGCGGGCGTAGGGGCCGCCAGTGTCGGCGATCACGCGCGCGGCGATCGTGCGGACCTCTTCTCCGGGGTCGAAGCGCAGCAGACGGCGCAATTCGCGGTTCTGGCCGTCGAGACGCCGCGCCAGCGCCTGCCACTGGCGCAGACGCGCGTTCTCCGCCCGGAGCCGGGAATTCTCCTCGGTCAGCGCCGCGACGCGGCCGAGATTGCTGCCGACGTCGCGCGCGGCCCGTACGGGCACGGTTACAGCATGGAGAACGGGGGCCAGCAGGTCTCCGACGGCGCCCTTGACCCAATCGAAGACATAGACTTCGGCCTTGCCGATGACGAGCGCGCCGAGGGCAATGGTGACGAGCAGGGCGAACATGGCCCGGCGCAGGGTCGCCTGGACCGGCGTTTCGGCCTTGACCTCCGGCCCTGCGCGGTGCTCCTGCAATGGGCGGCTCCCCTAGCTGATCAGGACTCGCTCCAGCGCTCCCATATGCTCGAGGCAGCGCCCCGTGCCGAGCGCGACGCAGAACAGCGGCTCTTCGGCCACCGAGACCGGCAGGTCGGTCGCGTTGCGGATCTCCTTGTCGATATTGGCTAGCAGGCCGCCGCCGCCAGTCAGCACAATGCCGCGATCGACGATGTCGGCGGCGAGTTCGGGCGCGGTGTTCTCCAGTGCGGCCTTCACCGCCTCGACGATCTGCGCCACGGGATCGGCCAGCGCTTCGGCGATCTGGCTTTCGGTAATCAGGATTTCCTTCGGCGCGCCGTTCAGCAGGTCGCGGCCCTTGATCGGCATCTGCCGTTCCTCGGGGCCGGTCGGCATCGTGGCGGAGCCGAGCTCCTTCTTGATCCCCTCCGCCGAAGCCTCGCCGATCAGCAGGTTATGATGGCGGCGGATATAGGCGATGATCGCGTCGTCCATTTTGTCGCCGCCGATACGCACCGAACTCGCATAGGCGATGTCGCCGAGCGACAGCACCGCGACTTCCGTGGTGCCGCCGCCGATATCGACCACCATCGAACCCGTGGGCTCGGTGACCGGGAGCCCGGCGCCGATTGCCGCCGCCATCGGCTCCTCGATCAGGAACACCCGCCTTGCCCCGGCGCTTTCCGCCGATTCCTGGATCGCCCGGCGCTCGACCGCGGTCGATCCGAACGGCACGCAGATGACGATCTGCGGACTGGCAAAGCCGCGCCGGTTGTGCACCTGCCGGATGAAGTGCTTGATCATTTCCTCGGCGACCTCGAAATCGGCGATGACGCCGTCGCGAAGCGGCCGGATGGTTTCGATCGAGCCCGGCGTGCGGCCCATCATCTGCTTCGCCTGGTCGCCGACGGCGATCACTTTCTTGCGGCCCTTGAACTGCCCGATCGCCACGACCGACGGCTGGTCGAGCACGATGCCGCGCCCTTCGACATAGACCAGCGTGTTCGCGGTGCCGAGGTCGATGGCCATATTGGCTGAAAACAGGCCGAGCAGGCGGGACAGCATGGAAGCGATGCGCCATATCCACGGGAGGTCGAGAGCAGGATGCACTATATAGGGCAAAACCGCCCGACGCGACAGCAAAGGCGGTCGGAGCGACGCAGACCGGAGAAATCCTCAATGCCGCAGAATGCCTGCCCGCCGCTGGCTTTCCGTCCGCTGGAGCCGGCGCTGATGGATGAGCTTGGAAGCGTCCTCCGGGGAAGCTGGGGCAAGACCTGCTGGTGCATGTATCCGAGGCTTCCGGCAAAGGAATTCGAGGCTTTGCCGGGAAGCGGGCCCCTGGGTCCGCGCCGCCGCGCGGCCATGACCGGGCTTGCGCGCGCCGCCCCGGCGCCCGGACTGGTCGCCTTCGAAGGGGAGGAGGCGGTCGGGTGGGCGGCCGTCGCGCCGCGCCCGGCGTTCGCCCGGGTCTGCGCCTCCAGGGCGACGCCGGCGGTCGATGCGGTCCCGGTCTGGGCGATACCCTGCATCACCGTGCGGAAGACGGCCCGCGGGCGCGGCGTCGCGGTGGCGTTGGTCCGGGCGGCGGCGGCAT
>JAJECZ010000511.1 GCA_022821735.1 Alphaproteobacteria bacterium
CAACGGCGTGAAGGTCACGGTGATGCTGGAGGAGCTGCTGGCGGCGGGGTACAGCGGCGCGGAATACGACGCCTATGTGATCAGGATTGGCGACGGCGACCAGTTCGGCTCGGGCTTCGTCGCCATAAACCCGAACTCGAAAATCCCGGCACTGGTGGACCATTCCACGCCCAGGCCGACGCGGGTGTTCGAGTCCGGCGCGATCCTGCTCTATCTCGCGGAGAAGTTCGGCGCCTTCATCCCGGAAGATCCTTCCGAGCGCGCGGAGTGCCTCTCCTGGCTGTTCTGGCAGATGGGGTCCGCGCCTTATCTCGGCGGCGGCTTCGGGCATTTCTACGCCTATGCGCCCAGCAAGCAGCAGTACCCGATCGACCGCTACACGATGGAAGTGAAGCGCCAGCTCGACGTCCTCGACCGGCAGCTCGCCGAGACGCGCTTCGTGGCGGGCGACGACTATACCGTCGCCGACATGGCGATCTGGCCCTGGTACGGCGTGCTGACGACGGACGCGCTCTACGGCGCCGCGGAGTTCCTGGCCGCGAAGGACTATGCCAATGTCGTCCGCTGGTATGACGAGATCGCGGCCCGCGATGCCGTGATCCGGGGACGGAAGGTCAACCGGATCAGGGGGCCGCTCGAGGACCAGCTCCACGAGCGCCATGACGCCTCCGATTTCGAGCTCCGCACCCAGGACAAGCTCGAGCCGGCCGAATAGCCGGCGAAGGGTGTCTGCAATGGCGGACCTGCCGCAGCAGCCGATGGTCACGGCGCGCCGCCACATGTGCGTCGCGGGCCACTATCTAGCGACCGAGGCGGGTTTCGCCATGCTGGAGGCCGGCGGCAATGCGGTCGATGCCGGCGTCGCCGCGGGAATCGCGCTCGGCGTGGTCCACAGCGACCAGGTGCAGTTCTCCGGCGTGGCGCCGATGCTCATCTATCTTGCCGAACAGGGCGAGGTGGTAAGCATCGCCGGCCTCGGATACTGGCCGAAGGCGGCGAGCCTGGAGCTGTTTCGTGACCGGCATGGCGGCGCGATCCCCGTCGGGGTGCTTCGCACGGTCGTGCCGGCCGCCCCCGATGCCTGGATCACCGCGCTGGCGAGGTTCGGCACGATGTCCTTCGCCGAGGTCGCCGCGCCCGCCATCCGCTATGCTCGCGAGGGCTTCACCGTGCACCCGGTGATGGCGAAGTTCATCGCCCGCTACCGGGACCGCTACCGGATGTGGCCGGGCAATGCGGCGATCTGGCTGAAGGACGGCGAACCCCTGGAAACAGGCGAGCTGCTGGTGCAGGCCGACCTCGCCGCCACGCTGCAATATATGGCGGACGAGGAAGGCGCCGCCTCCGGCGACCGCCGCGACGGGCTCCGGGCGGCGCGCGACGCCTTCTACGCCGGCGACATCGCGAAGAGGATCGTCGCCTACCACGAGGAGAACGGCGGCCTGCTTTCCGCCGCCGACCTTGCCGGCTACCGCACGCCCGTCGAGGCGCCGGTCAGCATCGGGTTCGAGGGCGTGCGGGTCTATAGCTGCCGGCCCTGGTGCCAGGGCCCGACCCTGCTGCAGATGCTTCGGATTCTGGAAGGCTGCGGCCTCGCGGGCCTCGGGCACAACTCGGCCGACTATGTCCACACGCTGGCGGAGGCGATCAAGCTGGTCTTCTCGGACCGCGAGACGTTCTACGGCGACCCGGACGTGATCGAGGTGCCCATCGACCGCCTGCTGTCTGCGGACTACGCCGCGGCGCGCCGCAGGGACATCGACCCGGACCGCGCCTGGCCCGGAATGCCGCCGCCCGGGGACATCGCCGGCTACGGAGGCGTGAGCTTCATCCCGCCCGTGGACCGGTCGGCCTCGGTCGCGGCGGCCGACACCTCCTACGCCTGCGCCGTCGACCGCGCCGGCAATGTCTGTTCGGCGACGCCGAGCGACGTGTCCTTCGAGGGGCCGGCCATTCCGGGCCTCGGATTCTGCCCGTCCTCGCGCGGCTCGCAGTCCTTCGCGCTCGCCGGGCACGCCTCGGCCGTAGCTGCGGGCAAGCGGCCCCGGCTGACGCCGAACCCCGCGCTCGCGCTGGCGCCCGGCCGGCTGACCATGCCGTTCGGCGCGCCGGGCGGCGATGCGCAGCCGCAGGGCATGCTGCAGGTGCTGTTGAACCATCTGGTCTTCGGCATGGATATCCAGCCGGCCATCGAGGCGCCGCGCTTCGCCACCCTGAGCCATCCGAACTCCTTCGAGCCCCACGAGGCGAAGCCGGGGCGGCTGGTCGTGGAGGAGGGGATTGCGCCGGAAGTCGGCGCCGAGCTTGCCGCGCGGGGCCACGATGTGGAATGGCACGGCGCCCGTTCGGATGCGGTCGCTGGCGTGTGCGCAATCAGCGCAAATCTCGAGACCGGCCTGATCTGCGGCGGGGCCGACCCGCGCCGTTCCGGCCGGGCCATGGGATGGTGACCGGAAACCGGCGGCCCGCATCGGGTATGCTGTCCGACGAACCGGACCGGAGGGTGGAAGGATGAAGACGCGGGAATTCGAAGGCGGCGCGGCGGGGACGCGGACCATGCCCGTCTATCAGGCGTTGGCCGAGGACCTCAAGGCGATGGGCGTCGACTCGGTCTTCGGGCTGATGAGCGACGATACGGCGGCGTTCGCCGTGACGCTGGACGCCATGGGCATCGGCCTGATCGGGGCGCGGCACGAGAATGTCGCCATCGGCATGGCCGACGGCTACGCGGCCGCGACGGGACGTCTCGGCGTGGCCTGTGTCGGGCGGGGGCCTGCGCTCGCCAACGGGCTGCAGGCCGCGTCTTTCGCCGCGCGCACCGGCAATCCCGTTCTCATCATCTATGGCGAGGCGGCGCTTCCGGCGGGGCCGGCGAACGCGCTCGGGCCCGACTACAAGGCGCTGGACGGCCCCGGCGTGCTGAAGGCGGCCGGCGTGCGCGCGTTCGTGCCCACCGGCGCCTCGACAGCCCGCGCCACGATGGCGGATGCGGCCGCGCTCGCGCGCACCGGACAGGCCGTCGCGCTGCTCCTGCCCGTCGATGTCCAGCATGAGGACGTCGCGGTCGACGGGCCGGCGCCGGAGCCGCTGGACGCCGGGCCGGTTCCGGCGCGTCCCGCGCAGCCGGCGCGCGCTCATGCCGTCGAGGCGGCCGCCTCCCTGCTGGACGGGGCGAAGAGGCCGCTCATCCTCGCGGGCCACGGCGCCTGGAAGTCAGGCGCGCGCGAGGCGCTGGCCAGCCTGGCGGAAAAGACCGGCGCGATGCTGTCCACGACCGCCCGGGGCAAGGACATGTTCCGGGGCCACCCGCTCAACCTCGGCATCATCGGGTCGTTCTCCCATTCCGCTGCGCGGCGCATGGCGGCCGAGGCCGATTGCGTGCTCGCGGTCGGCGCGGGGCTCAACATCCTCACCATGAGCTTCGGCGAGTCGCTGCCGGATGCGCCGCTGATCCAGATCGACGCCTCGCGGGCCAGCATTGGCCGCTGGACCACGGCCGATGTCGCCGTCGTGGGCGACGCCCGGCTGGCCGTCGAACAGCTTCTCGAGGCGGTGGCGGACAAGGGGGCCGCCGACAAGCCCCAGCACAGCGCCGGGAGCATGGCCGTCCTCGGCGGCTTCTCCATCGCGGACGACTTCCAGCCGGCCAACACGGCGCGCACGATCGACCCGCGCTCGCTCGCAGCCATGCTCGACCGGATGCTGCCGGAAGCCCGGAATGTCGTTTACGACGCGGGCAATTTCCTTGGTGTCGTGCCCTATCTGTCGGTGCCGGACCCCGCGCATTTCAAGATGACCAACGATTTCGCCTCCATCGGGCTGGGGTTCGGCGCGGCGCTCGGCTTCGCCCGGGCGCGTCCCGACATTCCGACGGTGTTCGTGGTCGGCGACGGCGGTTTCCTGATGACCATGGGTGAGCTGGAAACCGTCGTGCGCGAGGACCTGCCGCTGGTTATCGTGCTGATGAACGACTGCGCCTACGGCGCGGAACTGCATCACCTGCGGCTGCGCCAGCTCCCGGTCGCCAAGTCGGTCTTCCCCGACGTCGATTTCGCGCCGGTCGCCGAGGCGTTCGGCTACGACGCCCACACGGTGCGCACGCCCGACGACCTGAGCGCGCTCGCCTCGCTGCTGGCGGCGCCCGACGGCCCGGTCTTCCTCGATTGCAAGATCAATGCCGACGTCGCCGCACCGTTCATGAGCGAGGTCGCGGCGTACGAGGCGAAGCAGCACGCTTGAGGCGCGACGCTTCGGGGCCGCCCAGAGCGACAGGATTCGGATATGCCAGCAGGAAGGAGCCCGGCGACAAGTTCGCGCCGCCGCTTTCTCGCAGCCTCGGCCGCAGCGGCGTTGCTGCCCTCCGCAGCCCGCGCCGTCGGCGCGCCGCTGCCGATCTTCGACGCCCATATCCATTTCAGCCACGACGCGGCCGAGCGGTTTTCCGCCGGTGAAGCGATCGCGATTCTGGAGAAGGCGGAGCTGAAACGGGCGCTGGTGTCGAGTTCGGGCGACGCCGGCACCCGGGCGCTCTACGCCGCCGCGCCGGACCTTGTCCTGCCCAGCCTGCGCCCCTACCGCCGGCGCGGCGAAATCCGCAGCTGGGTTGACGACCTGTCGGTGATCGACTTCATCGAGGACCGTCTGAAGCGGTTCAACTGGGTCGCGGTCGGCGAATTCCATCTCTTCGCCTCCCAGACCGGCAAAGCCGTGCCGCGCCGCATGATCGAACTGGCGCGGCAGCACAACCTTCTCCTGCACGCCCATTCGGACGCCGGCGCGATCGACGGAATCTTCGCCCAATGGCCGGAAGCGCGGGTGCTCTGGGCCCATGCCGGTTTCGTTGGTCCGGACATCGTCGGCCCGATGCTCGGTAAGCACAGGAACCTTTGGACCGACCTCGCCTTCCGCAGCGAACACGCCCATGAAGGCCGGGTCGAGGACGACTGGCGCAGCCTGTTCGCCGCCTTTCCGGACCGCGTCATGGTCGGCACCGATACCTTCACGCCGGAGCGCTGGCACTATGTCGTCGGGCACGCCGAGTGGACCCGGCAATGGCTGTCCGACCTGCCGCGCGGCCTCGCCGAGAAGATCGCCTGGCGCAACGGCGAGGCGATGATCCGGCCCCACCTCGCAAACCTCCGAAATTAGCCGTGGCCCGCTGGCGCCTCGGCGGATCGGCTCTGGCAGCCATGCTTGCGTTCGTTCTCCTGTCCGACCGGGCCGCGGCCTGCGCCCGTCCGGAAGGCTGGACCGGCGGCGCGAGACTCGCCGGCGCCCTATGGACGGCATGGTGGCGACCGGAACCCCCCGACATTGCGGTCGGCGCGCATTTTTCCATCCGTTTCCGCCTGTGCGGACCGCCGGTCGACCGGGTCCGGGTGCGGGGCTGGATGCCGGACCACCGGCACGGCATGAACTACCGGCCCGCGGTGACCCTGAACGGCCTGTCCGGGACGGCCGAAGGCCTGATGTTCCACATGCCGGGACGCTGGCAGTTGATTCTGGACGTTCGCGGGGCGGCGGGCCAAGAGAAGCTGGTCGGCGAAACGGTGCCGGAATGACACTCCGGCGTTCCGGCACATCCGTCGCTGCCCGGCTGTCGGGACTTGCAGTTGCGGTCTGCATGCTTTCGGGCATCGCCGAGCCCGCACCGGCGCTCGATTTCACTGCCGAGGAAACACGCCGGATCCTGCGCCACGGGCCGTGGCCGCCCCCCTCGCAGCCCGATCCGAGCAACCGGGTTTCCGGCAAACCGGCCGCCATCGCCTTCGGCCGGGCGCTGTTCTTCGATCCGCGCCTGTCGGTCTCCGGCCGGGTCTCCTGCGCAAGCTGCCACCAGCCGGACCGGGCCTGGACCGACGGCCTGCCGCGCAGCCGCGGGCACCAGACCGTCGACCGCAACGCGCCCGCCCTGTTCAACCTTCGGTTCAACCGCTGGTTCGGCTGGGACGGGGCGCAGGATTCGCTGTGGGCGCAAAACCTGCGGCCCCTGCTCGACGGCCGCGAGATGGGCGTCGGCTCCGGCGGCGCG
>JAJECZ010000445.1 GCA_022821735.1 Alphaproteobacteria bacterium
CCGCCCATCACGTCGCCGACCTCCAGGTCGGTGCGCGGGGAGTCCTTGTGGTTGTTGTGGCACGCCACGCACGCTTCGACGACCGCATGGTCGGCGTACACCGCCGCGAAGTACCGCTCTCCGCCCAGCTCCTCTTCACCGTAGAAGTTCTCTCCCGGATTGTCGACGACGTGCTGGAGGCCCTCCTTCTCCAGGTCCGTTCCGGGTCCGTTCTTCTTGTTGATCGGGTTCAACGACAGCAGCGAATAGGAGAAGTCCTCGGTGTTGTCCATCACCTCCTCCGCGCCGAAGCGGAACATCTGCGCCGGCAGCGGCAGCGCCACATCGTCCTCGAAGTGCTCCGACGCGGTGATGACCTCCTCCTCCACCGCGAGGCGCTGAACCACCATGCGCGTATAGACCTCGCGGTCCGCCGACATCACCTGAAACAGCATGTCGGCCACCCGCTCGTACGCAATCCCTTCGGCTGCGGCGCCCGCGGCCATGAACGTTCCGATGCCGAACACGAGCCCGGCGGCCTTCAGTGACTTTCGCTCCATGGCTTCTCTCCTCGTGTCGATTCGTGGCGATGGCGGGAAGGGGCGTCTCGCCAACCCATCAACCATCGGTGTCCCGCTCGCCGGACTCGGCGCGCCGCAGTGCCCATTCGATGCTCTCGACGTGAACCGCAGGCGTTCCGCTGAAGTTCCGACTCACCAGAACGGCGTCGGCCAGCGAGTCGAGCGAGAAGCCGAGACCGTGGCAGTCGAGGCAGACGGTCCGGACCATCTTCTCGTTCGGCCGCAGGTTGTCGTTCTGGTTGTGGTTGGTCGTGACCTTTCGGCGGCGCACCGTCGGGGGCATGTGACAGGTCGCGCAGCTCACGCCGGTGCCGGGGGGCGCGCGACCGGCAAGCTCCGTCTTCCAGAGCCGGTAGTGGGGGCTCGCGAAGTACGCCCGGGTGTGCGAATCATCGTGGCAGGATGCACAGGCTTCGACCGCGGCCCGCGCCGTGTCGACGGCATGGGGCCGGTGACAGGTGCCGCAGTCGGACACCCGGTGAGCGGCATCGGGACGCATCGGGAGACGGGCTTCGCCGGCGGTGATGCGCGCGGGCAGCGGCGGGTCCGCAAGCCACGCGGTGATCGACTCCGGCACCACCCTGCCCAGCCCGACCTTCTTCAGCGCCCGGCCCGGATCGCGGGGCTTTGCGAGCCGGGGGTGCCGGCGCATGCCGTGCCGGCCGAGTGCGAAGGTCTTCGCCTGCGGCTTGTGGCAGACCTCGCAGACTTCGGCAGGCGGCGCGTCGATCCAATGGATCTCGATCTCGGCCGGCGGCGCGTCTTTCGCAAGGTCCGCCGCGTGGCACGCGGCGCAGTTCACTCCCGCTGCCGCGTGGCCGGAGCCGACCCAGTGTTCAAAGGCCGCAGGGTCGGCCAGCGCGGCCGCGGGCGCCACCGCATCGCTCCGTGCGAGCGCCGCCTCCGCGGATGATTCCCGGGCACGGTGGCGCGCGGTCAGCGCATGCACCGGCGACGGTGCGAGCGCGGGGCCGCCCGCGTGCTCGACCAGGAAGTCCTCGTACAACGCACGGTTGTCGTGGTAGTTGTGGCAGCCGGCCGGCGCGCACGTGTCGAAGGTGAGACCCGCATGGCTCGGCCGGTTCCACCGCACGTCCTGCTCGCCCTCGGAGTGGCACGCCACGCAGAAGTCCATCGCGACGGTGACCGCGCTCGTTCGCGTGATCTCGGGCCGGTGCTCGAGATGACAGTTCGTGCAAAGACGCGCATCGAGCTTCTCCCGGTAGGCGGCCATTCTGGGGTTGCGGAATTTCTTGCGCGGATGGCTGTCGCCGGCCGCCTTCAGCTCGTCCTCGTGGCACTTCCGGCACGTCTTGTTCAGCGCCTTCTCCGCCGCCGCCGCGCCGGCGAACGCGCCCGAGAGCAGCGCGGCGAGGAAGAAGCCCATCAGCGCCGCGTTGACGTTGACTCCGAAACGGAAGCCGGTGTGGGCGAACAGCGCCAGCACGCACGCGATGCCGAACACGATGTGGGACAGGCGCCACCGGTGGGAGCCGGCGATGCGGGCCACCAGCCGCTTCTTGCGCCACGGCTCGGAGGCATCATGCATGCCGGGGGGTTCCCCCAGGTCGCCGCGTGGCCACAAGAACCAACGCTCTACCGTGGAGCCAACCGCGCCGCGAGCGCGCGCTCGATCTCGGCTGCGGCGCTCAAGCTCCCGCGCCGGGCGGCGCACTCGAACACGAGCAGGAGTTGTCTCCGTGGAATCGGATGGAACCGGAACGGCGCTGCCATGAGTATTTCACAAGGGAGAGACTTACGAGTAGTGTATAGTGGTCTCGCCAAACGCGGATTCTGCGGAGGTGGCTGCGATGGCGGACACAACCGGGACGGAAGGCGATGGCGACGCAGTGGATGGCTGGGGCGCACGGCCCACGGGTGCAGACCTGTACATCCCGGCCCGCGGTTCGGGCGTGTCTTTGCCGAGAAGGGCTGCACGCGCCGGGTGTGGAGGTTGTGCAAGCGTTGCGCGAAATCGAGGGCGCGAGAATCCCGGCGTGAACAAGGGCGCCCTCGAGAGCAGATTGACCATGGTGAGCCCGTACCTGCGCTTGCATCTCAACGAGCGGGTCTCGGTTCGAGATCTCGCCGGATGAGTATCGGCGGCATGACCATCGTACGGAACGCGCGCGTGGCGACGGCGACGCAGGCCGCACGGGAACGGATGGTCACGAAGACCGGCCTCCCGATGCGCCATTCGGTCGTCGGAGTACGCAGCCGAATTCGCAAATCACTTAGGAGGCCAATCAAGTGACCAGAACACTCGAGCCAGCACAGCGGATGCGAACGAAGAGAATCGCACGCCGGGAATTTCTCGGCCACGCTGCTGCCGGAGCAGCATCGCTGCCATTGGCCATGTCCCTGGCAAGCTCTGCGGCGTATGCAGCGGCTCCGAAGAAGGGTGGCGTTTTTCGTCAAGCCATCACCGGCGGCAGTACGGGGGACAGTCTGGATCCCGCCAAGGTTCTGGACATGTACATGGCCAATGTCAGTTTTGGGCAGCTCCGAAACAACATGACGGAGATAGCCCAGGATGGCACTTTGATTGGCGAGCTTGCGGAAAGCTGGGAATCGACCGCTGACGCCATGATCTGGACGTTCAAATTGAGGAGGGGTGTCGAGTTTCACAACGGAAAGACACTTGATGCGGCAGACGTTGTCGCATCCCTGAATCATCATCGAGGAGAAGATTCGGAATCCGCCGCAAAGAGTATCGTCGATCCCATTGCGGATATCCGAGCTGACGGAAACGACACGGTAATCATCGAGCTCTCCGGCGGAAGCGCTGATTTTCCGTTCCTTCTCAGCGACTTCCACCTGTCCATCTGTCCGGCAAATCAGGATGGCAGTATCGACTGGGAATCCGGTATCGGCACCGGAGGGTATACGCTCGAATCCTTCGAC
>JAJECZ010000018.1 GCA_022821735.1 Alphaproteobacteria bacterium
CCGGTCTGGCGGGCGGAGCGCTCGGAGTAGCCGGCCTGCCTTGCGGCGTCGGCGGCATTGCCGGAGACGGCATAGTGGCGGCAGAAGGCCTCCTGGCGTGTGGAGAGGGCAATGGCGGGGTCGATGATGGGCATAGGCGCACGGCTCCTTCGTTCCGCTGGCGTTCGACAAGGAAGCCCGGCAGCGGTGCGGGACCGCGCCGGGCCGGGAGGGCGGCGTTGACGGACAGCACCGCCCCGTCGGGGAGCGACCCTGTATCGCGCGTATCGCGTGCGGGCGCGGGCGGGCGTCGGCGCCGGCGCGGTTCACGCGCCTGATTGCGCGCGCGAGCCAGAGGGCGCACTTCGCCTGTGCGTCGAATCGGGGTCGTTCCGCGCCGGGACGGCGCGACGGGAAGCGGACCATGGACACCGCTTCCCTCGCACCCATGGTATCACGGTTTCTGAGAACGCAAGCCCTTTTCCGGAATTATTTCTGATTTTTTGAACAAAGAGCTTCTTCAGGGCCGTGCCCTTTGCGGAGGGAACCATCCGGGCACGACGGTTGGAGGGACAGGACGCAAGGCGCTCAAACGTCCCGATCGGGACACCGGCTCCGCTCCCGCAGGCGTTCGAGGTCCTCGGCGAAGGCGGCGAGCACCTGTTCGTAGACGGGGCGCTTGAAGGCGACGATGTTCGCGAGCAATTCCGGGGCCGAGACCCACCGCCAGGCGTCGAACTCCGGCGGCCTGTGGCGGAAGAGGTCGATATCGCCGTCCGTGCCCGTAAAGCGCATCAGCACCCATTTCTGGGCCTGCCCCCGGTAGCGCCCGCCCCAGAGGCGCCGCGCCAGGGCTTCCGGCAGGTCGTAGGTGAGCCAGTCCCGGGTCTCGGCGACCGGTTCGGCCCTGTCCGTTCCAGCCTCCTCGGCGAGCTCGCGCAATGCGGCGGCCCGTACCGTCTCGCCGGCGTCGATCCCTCCCTGGGGCATCTGCCAGGCATCCGGCGTGTCGCGGCGCCGTCCGACGAATATCCCGCCGGCGGAATTCACCAGCACGATCCCGACATTGGCCCGGTAGCCCGCAGGCGGACGGTCGTTCACTGCTCCCGCGCTAGTGGGAGGCGCTGCTGTAGAACGCCAGCGCGCGCAGGAGGTCGAGCGCGCGCGTCAGCTGGTAGTCGGAACGCTCGGCCGGCTTCCGCTCCTCGCCGGCCTCCGGCTTTTCGACCTTGTCGAGCGTGCCCGGCAGGTCGGCCTCGCGAGTCCGGCGGCGGCCTTCGACCGGGGACAGCACCGCCTGCTTCACCTCGATGTCGGGGACGATGCCCTTGCCCTGGATCGACACGCCCGACGGCGTGTAGTAGCGCGCCGTGGTGAGCTTCAACGCCCCGTGGCCCGTGATCGGGATCATGGACTGGACCGACCCCTTGCCGAAGGAGCCCGTGCCCATGACGATGGCGCGGCGATGGTCCCGGAGTGCGCCGGCGACGATCTCCGAGGCCGACGCCGAGCCCTCGTTGATGAGCACTACCATCGGCAGCCCGTCCGCGATATCGCCGGGCTTGGCATTGAAGCGCTGCGCGGATTTCTCGTCCCGGCCCCGGGTGGATACGATCTCGCCCTGCTCCAGGAACGCATCGGAGACCGAAATCGCCTGGTCCAGCAGCCCGCCCGGATTGTTGCGCAGGTCCAGCACATAGCCTTTCAGCCCGTCGCCGATCTCCTCATTCAGGCGCGAGACGGCGTTTTTCAGGCCTTTCAGCGTATTTCCGTTGAACGAGGTGATGCGGACATAGCCGACATCGTCCTCCGCACGGCGGCGGACGGACTGAATCTGGATCACCGCCCGCACGATGGTGACGTCGAAGGGCGCCTCGCCCTCGCGCCTGACGGTGACCGTGATCGGCGAGTCGACCGGTCCGCGCATCCTGTCCACCGCCTGGCTGAGCGTGAGGCCCAGCACGACCTCGTCGTCGATATGGGTAATCAGGTCCCCGGGCTTGAGGCCGGCCCTGAAGGCGGGCGTGTCGTCGATGGGCGAAACCACCTTGATAAGGCCGTTCTCCATCGTGACCTCGATGCCGAGCCCGCCGAATTCCCCTTTCGACTGGACCTGCATTTCCTTGAAGCTGCGCGGCGACAGATAGGCCGAATGGGGGTCCAGCGAGGACAGCATGCCGTTGATGGCCGCCTCGATCAGCCCCTCGACCTCGGGCTCGGCCACATGGTCCGCGCGTATCCGCTCCAGCACGGTGCCGAACAGCGAAATCTGTTCGTAATTGTCATCCTCCTCCGCCGCAGCCGCGCCGGCGAAGGCCATTATGGAAAGGATGGCCAGAAAACGAATGACCATGACGGTTACCTGTCCTTTCTCGACCGGCCGGTGCGGAGGTTCGGCCGGCCCGGAATGCGAAGGCGCCGCGCGCCGCGCCGCCGCATCATCGACAGACGCCGCTGCGGAAGGCGGGCTTGCGTCCGGCCCTGTGATACGGATGGTCGGCGAGGATCGTCTCCGCCCGGTAGAGCTGCTCGGCCAGCATAGCGCGGACCAGAAGATGGGGCCATGTCATCGCGCCGAGCGAGAGGCGGAAGTCGGCCTTCGACATGACATTTTCCCCATGCCCGTCGGCGCCGCCGATCAGGAACGCGCAATCCCGCCGCCCGCCGTCGCGCCAGCTTGCGAGGCGCCGGGCGAACCCCTCGCTGGAGAGCATTTCGCCGCCCTCGTCCAGCACGGCGACCGCCGCGCCGGCCGGTACGGCCGCGAGCAGGCGTTCGCCCTCGCGCCGGGCCCGCGCCGGCCCGGCCGGAACCTCGACTTCCGTGAGCGCGAGCGGCGCGCGCAACCGCTTGCGGTAGCGTTCGAACAGCGCCGCCGACGGGTCGTCCCGCATCCGGCCCACCGCGATCACGGAAAGGCGCACTTACGGGCGGTCCTGCGGCAGCGAGCCCCACATCTTCTCCAGCCGGTAGAAGTCCCGGACCTCGGGGCGGAACAGGTGGACGATGACGTCGCCCCCGTCGATGAGCACCCAGTCCCCCTGGGCCGCGCCCTCGACCGGCGGCACGGCGGGGAGCATCGGCTTCAGCGCCTCCACGATCTTTTCCGCAATCGCCTGCACGTGGCGCTGCGAGCCGCCGGACGCGACGACCATGTCATCGCAGACCGCCGTCTTGCCGCGCATGTCGATTTCCACCACGTCGAGCGCCTTCATTTCGTCCAGCACCGCGCGCACGGTCCCCATAAGGCCGGGGCTGCCGGGCGCTGCCGGCGCAGTCGCGACGGATGTCTGCATCGACGAACGGCGGCTCCTTATTGCCGTCGCGGACGCCGGGTGACGGCGGACCGGCAGATAGCACCACCTGGGTGGTCTGCCGCCGGCCAGAAGCGCGGACCGCGCCGGGCGCAACCGCGCCCTGGCGAAACGCACCGCCGCTATACCGGAGGCCGCGTTCGCATGATAGGGCGCGCGTGCGAAAACGGCAATCGGAACCTCGCGGAAGAGCTGCTGCCACCTCCGCCAGCGCGGCAGCTGGCGGAGGTTGTCGGCCCCGAGCAGCCACACGAAATCCGCTGCCGGGAACCGCCGCTTCAAGGCCCGCACCGTATCGAGGGTGTAGCGGGTGCCGAGTTCCCTTTCGAGGGAGGAGACGGCGATGCGCGGGTGGTCGGCGACTGCGAGCGCGGCGGCCTCGCGTTCCGCGAGCGGCGCCATGCCGGCTTCGGCCTTGAGCGGGTTCTGCGGCGATACGAGCCACCACACCCGGTCCAGGCGCAACCGTTTCAGCGCTTCCAGCGAGATATGCCGGTGGCCGTCATGGGCGGGGTTGAAGGACCCGCCGAGAAGGCCGATGCGCCCGGCCGCCGGCGCGAGCCGGACATGGGCCAGTTGCACCGCTCAGGGCCTCACCGTGCCGTCGCCCCGCACCACATATTTGTAGCTGGTCAGCTGCTCGGCCCCCACCGGACCGCGCGCGTGGAACTTGTCGGTCGAGATGCCGATCTCCGCGCCGAAACCGAACTCGCCGCCGTCCGCGAACTGCGTCGAGGCGTTGTGCAGCACGATGGCGCTGTCCACATGGGCGAGGAAATGCTCGGCGGCGGCCTTGTCCTCGGTCAGGATCGTGTCGGTATGCTGCGAGCCGTAGCGCCGGATATGGCTCACCGCCCCCTCCACGCCCTCCACGATCCGGGCCGAGATCACGGCGTCCAGATATTCCGTGTTCCAGTCCTCCTCGCCGGCGGGCAAAGCGCGCCCGTCGGCGGCGCAGACGTCCGCGTCGCCGCGCACTTCGCAGCCGGCCGCGATCAGGTCATCTAGGATCGCCGGCATATGGCTCTCGGCGACGGCGCGGTCGAACAGGATGGTCTCCGCCGCGCCGCAGACGCCCGTGCGGCGCATCTTGGCGTTGAGCGCGACCCGCCGCGCCTTCTCCAGGTCCGCCGCGCCGTCCACATAGACATGGCAAAGGCCTTCCAGATGGCCGATCACGGGCACCCGCGCCTCGTCCAGCACCCGCTGGATCAGCCCCTTGCCGCCCCGCGGCACCACCACATCGACCGCGCCGCGCATGGAGAGCATGGCGCCGACGGCCGCGCGGTCCCGTGTCGGCACGAGCTGGATGCAGCCTTCCGGCAGGCCGGCCGCCGCCAGCCCCTC
>JAJECZ010000202.1 GCA_022821735.1 Alphaproteobacteria bacterium
CGCGGTATTGCTCGCAATCGTCGGGGTGGATGACGCACAGGACCGGCATGAAGGGGCGGAGCGCCATCGCGGCAGCGGCCAGGACGGTCGTGCCGCCGAAGGGCAGGTACTGCTTCGGCGCCGGGCCGCCGAAGCGCGTGCCCCGGCCGGCTGCAACGATGAGGGCGATATGGTCCCGCATGGCGGAAGAGCATATTCCAGAACCGGGAAGGCGGCGCAACGGGCGGGTTGCTGCAATCCATAGTTGATTACCAATTATGCAATCGCTATTCAGGTCATAAAGTAGGCAGTTCGAGGACTCATGACAGGCGCGGCGGCTATACTCTCTGCCCTGAACGCGGCGGTGCTGACGGTGGACCGGGCGGGCGCGGTGACGTCCTTCAATCCCGCCGCCGAGGGCCTTCTCAATATCGGCGCGCCGCAGGCGCTGGGGCAGCCGCTGAGTCGGATCCTGCCCGCGGACCATCCCCTGTTCGGGATGATCGACGTCGTGCGCGAACAGGGAGTCAACCTTACGGAGTACGAGGTCTCCATCGAGACGCCGCGCGTAAAGCTGCCCGTGGTCGTCGCGCAATTGTCGCCGGTCGGCGACCGGCCCGACGCCGTCGCAGTCATGCTGGTGCCGATGACCCTTGCGCGCGAGATCGACAGGCACCTTGCGCATCGCGGGGCGGCCCGTTCGGTCGGCGGCATGGCGGCCGTGCTCGCCCACGAGATCAAGAACCCGCTCGCCGGGATCCGGGGCGCGGCCCAGCTGATCGAGGCGAACGTCGATGCCGGCGACAGGGAGCTGGCGGCGCTCATCCGCGACGAGGCGGACCGGGTGGCGGCGCTGGTCGGCCGGATGGAGGCGTTCGCCGGTCCCGACGGGCTGGAGCGCAAGCCCGTCAACATCCACGAGGTGCTGAACCGGGTGCGCAAGGTGTCGCAGACGGGCTTCGCGTCGGGAATCGCGTTCCTGGAGGAATACGACCCCTCGCTGCCGCCGGTTCCGGGCGACCATGACCGGCTGGTGCAGGTGTTCCTCAACCTGGTGAGGAACGCCGCCGACGCCTGCCCCGAAGAGGGCGGCGAGATCGTGTTGCGCACCGTCTACCGCCACGGGGAGAGGCTGGCGGTCTCGGGAAGCGGCAGGCGCGTGCACCTGCCGCTCGAAGTCTCGGTCCAGGACAACGGCCGCGGCATTCCCGAGGAACTGCACAGGACGCTGTTCGACCCGTTCGTGACCGGCAGGCAGGGCGGGCAGGGGCTCGGCCTCGCGCTTGTCGCCAAGATCGTGGACGAGCATGCGGGCGCGGTGGCGTTCGAAAGCGAGCCCCGGCGCACTGTCTTTCGCGTCCTGTTGCCTGTAGA
Source organism: Alphaproteobacteria bacterium (assembly GCA_022821735.1). Classification (GTDB taxonomy): domain Bacteria; phylum Pseudomonadota; class Alphaproteobacteria; order Bin95; family Bin95; genus Bin95. The sequence continues at coordinate 1,354 of JAJECZ010000202.1, forward strand.
TACCGAGGAAGGAGGTGCGCGGTGAGCGCCACCGTTCTAGTCGCCGACGACGACCGCGCCGTGCGCACCGTGCTCAGCCATGCGCTCGGACGGGCCGGCTACGAGGTCAAGGCAACCAGCAATGCCGCGACCCTCTGGCACTGGGTGCAGGACGGCGAGGGCGACCTGGTCATAACCGATGTGGTGATGCCGGACGAGAACGGCCTCGACCTTGTGCCCCGGATCCGCCGGCGAAGGCCGGAGCTGCGCGTGATCGTGATGAGCGCCAGATCGACCCTGCAGACCGCCGTCACGGCGGCGGAGCGGGGCGCGTTCGAATATCTGCCCAAGCCTTTCGACATTGCGGAGCTGATCGGAATTGTCACGCGGGCCCTGAGCGTCCCGCTCGCCGAGCAGCCCGTCGAGCGGGACGAGGACGAGACCGACCGCCTGCCCCTGATCGGCCGCTCGCCGGCGATGCAGGAAATCTACCGGGTCGTTGCCCGGCTGGTCGGCGTGGACCTTACGGTGACGATTACGGGCGAGTCCGGGACGGGGAAGGAGCTGATCGCGCGCGCCCTGCACGACTATGGCAGCCGGCGCAACGGTCCGTTCGTTGCCATCAACATGGCCGCGATCCCGAAGGACCTTATCGAGGCCGAACTGTTCGGGCATGAGCGCGGCGCCTTCACCGGCGCCTCGCAGCGCACGGCCGGGCGCTTCGAGCAGGCGGAAGGCGGCACGCTGTTTCTGGACGAGATCGGCGACATGCCGATGGAAGCGCAGACCCGGCTTCTGCGCGTGTTGCAGGAAGGCGAATACACGCGCGTCGGAGGCCGGCAGCCGCTTCGCGCCAATGTCCGCATCGTTGCCGCCACCCATCGTGACCTGCGCCTCGCCATCCGGCAGGGCCTGTTCCGCGAGGACCTCTTCTACCGGCTGAATGTGGTGCCGCTGCGGGTGCCGCCGCTGCGCCAGCGCCGCGAGGACATCCCCGAGCTCGTTGCCCATTTTCTCGCCGTTGCGCGCCGCGAGGGGCTCGGGGCGAAGACGATCGACGGCGAGGCGATGCGCCGCCTGCGCGCCTATTCCTGGCCGGGCAATGTCCGCGAACTCGAAAACCTGATCCGCCGGGTCGCCGCCCTCTATCCCCAGGACACGGTCGGCGTCGACATCGTCGAGGCGGAACTCGCGGAAATCGCCGGGGAGCCGTCCGACGAGCCGCCGGCGCGGGCCGAGCGGGCCGAATCACTCGCCGAAGCCGTGGACATCCACCTCCGCCGCCATTTCCCGCTCCATGGCGACAGCCTCCCGGAACCCGGCCTCTACGAACGGATCCTCCGCGAGGTGGAGCGCCCCCTGATCCAGCATTGCCTCGCCGCGACGAACGGCAACCAGATCAGGTCGGCCGAGATCCTGGGCCTCAACCGGAATACGCTGCGCAAGAAGATCCGGTATCTGGAGATCCCGGTGGTCCGCGGCCTGCGCTGATGCTCGCGCGCTTCGGGAACCACCCGGTCATGCGCAGGTCGGCCGCCTTCGCCTTTGCCGGCCTCGCGGCGTTCTCCGGCGTGCTTACCTATCTGGTGATGACCGGCACGGTGCCCGTCATTCCGCCGACCGTCCAGAATGTCGTCACCCTGCTCGTCATCGACCTCGTCCTGCTGGTGTTGCTGGCGACGGTGGTCGGAATCCGGGTCGTGGCGCTCTGGCGCGAGCGGCGGCGGCGGCGCGGCGGCTCCCAGCTTCATGTGCGGCTCGCGGTGCTGTTCACGGTCGTTGCGCTCGTGCCGACGGTGCTTGTCGCGCTGTTTACCGTGCTCTTCTTCCACTACGGGCTGCAGGGGTGGTTCAGCCAGCGGGTGCAAACGGCTCTGGACCGCTCCCTGGTCGTCGCCCAAGCTTACCTGGAAGAGCACAGGCGCGTGCTCGTCGCCGATGCGCTCGCCATGGCGAACGACCTGAGGCGCGGCGGCCCCCTGCTGTTCGCCGACACCCGCGGCCTGGAAAATGTCCTCGAAGCCCATGCGAGCGCGCGCTCGCTGTCCGATGCGCAGGTCCTGCAGGCCGGGGGGCGCGTCCTGGCGCGCTCGATGTTCTCGTTCGGGGCCATCTTCTCGCCCGTTCCCGAGTGGGCGTTGAATGCGGCCCGGCGCGGCGAGGTCGCGATCGTCGAAGACAGGGACGGAGACCGCCTGGGGGCGTTGCTGCGTATCGCCGGCCTCGACGACACCTTCCTCTATATCGGGCGGTATGTGGACCCCATCGTCGTCAACCAGGTGACGCGGGTCCGGTCGGCAGTGGCGGAGTATGCCGCCTTCGAGGGGCGGCGCACCCAGATCGAATATACCTTCGCGATGATGTTCGCGACCGTGGCGGCGCTCTTCATCTTTGCCGCGATCTGGGTGGGCTTCAACCTCGCCGCGCAATTGGCGGAGCCGATCATGAACCTCATCTCGGCCGCCGACCGGGTGCGCGGCGGCGACCTGACGGCGCGCGTGTCGGTCGATGTGAGGGAACGCGGGGAGATCGACGCGCTTGGCGTCGCCTTCAACCGCATGACCGGCCAGCTGGACCGCCAGCGCACCGCGCTCATCGATGCGAATCTCGAGCTGGAGGAACGGCGGCGCTTTACCGAGGCGGTGCTCGCCGGCGTTGCGGTCGGCGTCGTCGGGCTGGACGCGGAGCGCCGGGTGCATCTGCCGAACAGGGTCGCCTCCGACTTGCTGGCCGTGGACCTGATGGAAAATCTCCGGCGCCCGGTGACGGAGATCGTCCCCGCTTTCGGCGCCGCGCTGGAGGCGGCGGCGCGGCGCCCGGACCGGTCGGTGGAAGCCGAGGTCGAGATCGAGCGCAACCGCGAACTGCGCACCTTCCAGCTGCGCGTAACGGCTGAACTCTCGCCCGACGGGCTGGGCGGCTTCGTGCTGACATTCGCGGATATCACGGACCTGCAAATGGCGCAGCGCACGGCGGCATGGTCCGATGTGGCGCGCCGTATCGCCCATGAAATCAAGAACCCGCTTACACCGATCCAACTGGCGGCGGAGCGGCTGGGCCGGCGCTATGCCAAGCAGATCCGGGACGACCCCGAGACCTTTTCGCTCTGTATCGACACCATCGTGCGCCAAGTGGACGACATGCGGCGGATGATCAACGAGTTCGCTTCCTTCGCCCGCATGCCGGCTCCGGCACCCGCGGAAGCGGATCTTGCCGACATCGTGCGCCGGGTGGTCTTCCTGCAGCAGGAGGCGGCCGCGGACATCCGGATCGACATGCGCCTGCCGGACAGTCCGGTGATGCAGGTTTGCGATGCGCAACTGCTGGGACAGGCCATAACCAACCTTTTGCTCAACGCGATGCAGGCGCTCGAAGGCCAAGGCGGGCGGGTCCTGGTTGCGCTTGCCGAATTGCCCGACCGGACGGAGATATCGGTGGAGGACGACGGACCCGGCTTTCCAGCCGAACTGCGCTTTCGATTGACGGAACCCTATGTCACGACCAAGGGCCGGCGCGGCGCCGGCCTCGGACTTGCCATAGTCCAGAAGATCGTTGAGGATCAGGGCGCGGCGCTTCATCTGGAGGATGGCGAGGCTGGCGGCGCCCGTGTCCGGATCGTTTTCCGGCGCAGCGAGACCGCCGTGGAGCCGGAACGGGGCCGACCTCACGATGCATGACATCCTGATCGTCGATGACGAGCAAGACATCCGGCAACTGATTACCGGCGTCCTAGAAGACGAAGGCTTTGAAGCGCGCAGTGCAAGCAACAGCGACAAAGCACTGGAAGAGTTGCAGAAACGCCAGCCGAGCGTGCTGTTGCTCGATGTATGGCTGGAGGGCAGCCGCCTGAGCGGCATGGACCTGCTGCGCCATGTCCGGAAACGGCACGCCGACCTGCCGGTGCTGATGATAAGCGGTCACGGCAGTATCGAGACCGCCGTCGCGGCGATCCGGGACGGGGCGTACGATTTTGTCGAGAAGCCGTTTACCACCGACAGGCTGCTCCTGGCGCTTTCGCGCGCGTTGGAGGCGTTCCGGCTACGGCGCGAGAATGCCGAACTGCGGCTGCATGCGGGCGCTGCAACGGAACTGGTCGGCAGGTCGGCGGAAATCGCGCAAACGCGGAACCTGATCGAACGCGTCGCGCCCACAGGCAGCCGCATTTTCATCCAGGGGCCGCCGGGCAGCGGCAAGGAGGTGGCTGCCCGGATGATCCATCGCTGCTCGCGCCGCAGCGAAGGACCTTTCGTCGTGGCCAACTGCGCCATCATGGCTCCCGCGCGGCTGGAAGAGGAGTTGTTCGGAAACGAGGAAGGCGCAGGCAAGACCGGCCTGCTGGAGCGCGCCCACGGTGGCACGCTGCTGCTGGACGAGATTGCGGACATGCCGTCCGAGACCCAGGGCAAGATCGTCCGCGTTCTTCAGGAACAGACATTCCTGCGCGTCGGAGGATCGCAAAGGGTCAGTGTGGACGTGCGCGTCATTGCGACCTCCAACCGCGACGCTGCAGCGGAAGTCGCCCAGGGGCGCCTGCGCCAGGACCTGTTCTACCGGCTTAACGTCGTCCCGCTGGAAATCGCCCCGCTGCGGCGGCGCCGGGATGACATTCCCCACCTCGTCAACTATTTCCTGGAGCTGTACGCCAAGCAGACCGGGGTGACCCCGCCGATCGTTGCCGAGGACGCAATGGCGGTGCTTCAGGCTTATGACTGGCCGGGCAATGTTCGCGAGTTGCGCAATATCGTGGAGCGTCTCTCGATCTTGGCTCCGGGCGAAGGCGCCGCCACCCTGCGCGCCAGCGCGCTTCCTCCGGAACTCCGCAAGGATGCGCCCGTCATCTCGTATTTCGAAAAGGGCGACGCGATGATGTCCTTGCCGTTGCGGGAAGCACGGGAGGTGTTCGAACGCGAATATCTGCTCGCCCAGATGCGCCGCTTCGGCAACAATATTTCCCAGACAGCGCAGTTCATCGGTATGGACCGCTCGACGCTGCACCGCAAACTCAAGGCCTTCACCTCTTCGCTCGCCGGCGACCGGGACCGGCCGGCCTGATGCCGCCGCCATGCGCGTAATCGTTTGCGGCGCCGGCCAGGTAGGCATCAATATCGCCCGCTACCTCGCGGCCGAGCGCAACGATGTCACCGTCGTCGACCGGTCTTCGGAACTGATCGAGCAGCTGGCCGAGACGCTGGATATCCGGGCCGTGGCCGGCCACGCTTCCAGCCCCGACGTTCTGGCCCGGGCCGGAGCGGAAGACGCGGACATGCTGATTGCGGTCACGCTCGTCGATGAGATCAACATGATTGCGTGCCAGGTTGCGCACTCGATGTTCAACGTGCCGACCAAGATCGCGCGTATCCGGCGTCCGTCCTATCTGGACGGGCACTGGGCCGACCTGTTTGCGCGCGAGGGAATGCCGATAGACACCATCATCTCTCCCGAGCGCGAGGTCGCGAGTGCGATCATGCGCAGACTGTCCCGGCCGGGCGCGACCGAGATGATTCCTTTTGCGGACGGGCGGGTCCGCCTGATCGGGGTCCGCCTCGACGATGCATGCCCGATCGTCAATACGCCGCTGCGCCAGCTGACGGCGCTTTTCCCGGACCTGAACATCAACGTCGTCGGCATTATCCGCGCAGAGCGGAAATTCGTTCCCAAGGCGCGCGACCAGATGCTGGTCGGCGACGAAGTCTATTTCGTTGTCGACAACGCCCATGTAGCGCGGGCGATGGCGGCGTTCGGACATGAGGAAAGGGAGGCCGAACGCGCGGTCATAATCGGCGGCGGCAATATCGGGCACCGGCTGGCGAGCCTGATAGAAACGGAGCTCCCGCATGTTCGCTTGCGGCTGATCGAGCGCGACCGAGACAAGGCTGCGGAACTCACCGATACATTGCGGCGGACCACCGTATTGCAGGGCGACGCGCTCTCCGAAGAGCTTCTGGAAGAAGCCAATTTCGAGAACGCGGACCTGACGATCGCACTGACGGACGACGACGAGACCAACATTCTCGCATCGCTGCTGGCCAAGCGGGCCGGGTCGTCGCGCACGGTCGCGCTCATCAACAAGTCCGCATACAGCGCCCTGGTAAGTCCGCTCGACATCGACGTCGTCATCAATCCGCGGGCGATCACCGTCTCCCAGATCCTTCAGCATGTCCGCCGCGGCCGCGTTCTGGCGGCGTTCTCCATCGGGGACGATTTCGGAGAGGCGCTGGAGGTGGAAATTCTCGAGACCTCCGTCGTGGCAGACAAGGACCTGAGGGTGCTGAAAATGCCTGCCGGGTCCATCGTGGGAGCCATCCTGCGCGGCGACCAGGTCATCATCCCGCGCGGCCGCACGATCATCCGCGCCGGAGACCGAGTCGTCCTGTTTTGCATGACCAGCATGCTCAAGCGGGTCGAGCAGATGTTCGCCGTGCGGCTGGAATTCTTTTAGCGGGCAGGGGAGGAAACGGGATTGGCCAGAATCGCCTATGTCAACGGCCGCTACGTGCCGCATCGCGAGGCGGCCGTGCATGTGGAGGACCGCGGCTATCAGTTCGCCGACGGCGTTTACGAAGTCATCACCGTGCGCGCCGGCGGGTTCGTCGATGCCGAACCGCATCTCGACCGGCTGGACCGTTCGCTCGGCGAATTGCGGATCGCGCCGCCCATGGACCGCCCGGCTCTGCATCACGTGCTGTGCGAGGTAAGGCGACGCAACCGCATAACGGACGGCATTGTCTATCTCCAGGCGACACGCGGCGTGGCCCGCCGCGACCACCCGTTCCCGGCTGAGGCGGAAACCGCCCTGGTCGTGACCGGCAGCCGAAGGCCGCCCCCGAATCCCGCAATACTGGAAACCGGGGTCGATGCCGTGTCGGTACCCGACAACCGCTGGAAACGCTGCGACATCAAGTCGGTCTCACTGCTGCCCAACATCCTCGCCAAGCAGGCCGCCCGGGAAGCCGGCGCCTACGAGGCCGTGTTCGTTGACGAGGAGGGTTTTGTCACCGAAGGCGCCTCGACCAATGTCTGGATCGTGACCCCCGGCGGCGAACTGCTGACCAGGGAGCTTGACCACGGGATTCTGGCGGGCGTCACCCGCGGTACCATCGTGAAGCTGGCTGACCGCCTCGGCCTTTCGTTCGCCGAACGCCGCTTCACAATCGATGAAGCCAGACGCGCCCGCGAAGCCTTCGTTACCAGCGCTACCTCCTTTGTGACCCCGGTGGTGCGCATCGACGAGGCGGTTATCGGCAACGGCAGGCCCGGCTCGACCGCCCACGCCCTGTTCGAGGTCTATGCGCGCTACATGGAGCAGGGAGACGCTACTGCATGACCCGTCCCGTCATCCTCTTCGACTGGGACGGGACGCTTGTGGACAATTGGCCGGTCATCCATGAAGCGCTCGTCGCAACGCGCAAATCGTTCGAATTGCCGCCCTGGACCTTCGCCGAGACCATGAGGCATGTGTCCCGCTCCGGCCGGGAGAGTTTTCCGAAGATGTTCGGCGCGGACTGGCGGCGGGCGAGCAACATGTTCTATGCCGCCTTCGAAGCCAGGCACCTGGATGCGCTGACGCTGCTGCCCGGCGCCGAGTCCTGCCTCGATCGTCTTGAAGCGGCGGGATTTCCCATTGCCGTCGTGTCAAACAAGAACGGGAATTATCTTCGGCGGGAGGCCGACCGTCTCGGCTGGACGGCGCGGTTCGAGGCTCTGGTGGGCGCGGGAGACGCATGCCGCGACAAGCCCGATGCCGCCCCGGTCAGGATGGCTCTCGGCGGTCGGTCCGGACGGTGGCTGGTGGGAGATTCAGACACGGACATACGCACGGCGCGCAATGCCGGCCTGCGCTCGGCGGTCGTCCCTTATGCCGGGGGACCGGCGTTGAGCATGAATCCTGACGCCCTCTGCGACAGTCTGGCTGCCATCCCGGACCTTGTCGCGTTCGCGCATGGCATCATTTAGAAAAGGAACGGAAGCTGCGGCGCCCCAGTTTGCAGCGGGACAGCTTCCAGAGTGCGAACCAGGGTCAACGTCGATGTCGTCCGCCCAGAAGAACCGGAATCTCCAGGATCTGTTCCTCAACCGCATCCGGAAGGAGAAGGCGCCGGTCACGGTATTCCTCGTCAACGGCGTGAAGCTGCAGGGACTGGTGGTTTCGTTCGACAACTTCTCGGTGCTGTTGCGCCGCGACGGTCATTCGCAACTGATCTACAAGCACGCGATCTCGACCATCATGCCCTCCACGTCGATCCAGCTTTTCGACCGGGAAGACGAGCCGGCTTGAGCGAAGCCGCCCTCGTCGTTCACCCGGTTGTCCGCAAGGATGCGCTCAGGGCGCCCGAAGCGCGCCTTGCGGAAGCCGTCCGGCTGACCCGGTCCATCGGCGTCAAGGTGCCGGCGACCCGCATCGTCCGCCTTGCCCGGCCGCGGCCGGCGACCCTGCTCGGCAACGGCGCCATCGATGATGTGAAGGACGCGCTAGCCGAGGAAGGGGCAGCCCTCGTCGTCGTGGACGGTGCGTTGACGCCCGTGCAGCAACGCAACCTGGAGCGGGCGTGGGACGCCAAGGTCATCGACCGCACGGGCCTCATCCTGGAAATATTCGGCGCCCGGGCCCGCACGCGGGAAGGCGTGCTGCAGGTGGACCTGGCTGCGCTCAGCTACCAGCGGACCCGCCTCGTCCGGTCCTGGACGCATCTCGAGCGCCAGCGCGGCGGCGCAGGCTTCCTCGGCGGGCCGGGCGAAGCCCAGATCGAGATCGACCGCAGGCTGATCGACGAAAGGATCGTCAAGCTGAAGCGTCAGCTGGAAGATGTCCGCCGCACCCGCGGCATCCAGCGCAGGGCGCGCCGGCGCGTGCCGTTCCCGGTCGTGGCGCTTGTCGGATACACCAATGCCGGCAAGTCCACCCTGTTCAACCGCCTGACCGACAGCGGCGTTCTTGCGCAGGACCGGCTCTTCGCCACTCTGGACCCGACCATGCGCGGGTTCGACCTTCCGTCCGGGCGCCGCGCGATCCTCTCCGATACCGTCGGCTTCATCTCGGACCTGCCGACGCAGCTCGTTGCTGCCTTCCGCGCGACCCTGGAAGAGGTGGTCGAGGCGGACCTCATCCTCCATGTCCGCGATATCGCCGACCCGGATACCGCCGCGCAGAAGCACGATGTCGATCTGGTTCTGGACGAGCTGGATGCGCATCTCACGCCCCGGCTCGAGCTGTGGAACAAGATAGACCTGCTCGACGCGCCGCCGGCGGTGAATAGCGGCGTTCCCGTGTCGGCAGCGACGGGGCAGGGCGTCGAGGACCTGCTTGAGGCCGTGGACGCGGAGCTGTCGCGCTCAAGGAGGATCTGCGACTTCGTCCTGCCGCCGGCCGACGGAGCGGCGATCGCCTGGCTCTACCGGCATGGCGACGTGCAGGGGCGCGAGGACGGCGACGACGGGGTGGTGTTGACGGTTGCGCTCGACCCGGCGGACCGCGCGCGGTTCGAACGGCGGTTTCAACCGGAACGGAGCAGCCTGACTCCCGCATCGCGCTCGAAGAGGTAGAGCAATATCCTGAGCGCCTCGCCCCGGGAACCGGAAAGGTCCGGGTCGCGGTCCACGATCAGGCGCGCTTCGTCGCGGGCCATCCGCAGCATGTCGCCGTGTTCCTCCAGGTCGGCGATGCGGAATACCGGCAGCCCGCTTTGCCGGGTGCCGAGCAATTCGCCGGCGCCCCGCAGTTCAAGGTCCGCCTCGGCGATGCGGAACCCGTCGTCCGATTCCCTCAGCAGGCGCAGGCGCTTCTCCGCCGCCTGTCCGAGAGGCTCCCCGTATAGCAGCAGGCAGGCGCCCGTCTGGCCGCCGCGACCGATGCGGCCGCGCAATTGGTGCAGTTGCGCGAGGCCAAACCGCTCGGCCTGCTCGATGACCATGATGTCCGCAGCCGGGACATCGACGCCGACCTCGATAACGGTCGTGGCCACCAGCAGGGTTGCCGTTCCTTCCGCGAACTCCTTCATGGCGTGCGCCTTCCGGTCCGCTGCCATACGTCCGTGGATGAGCGCAACCCGATCGCCGAAGACCGGCTGAAGTTCCGCGAAGCGTGCTTCCGCGGCCGCGGCGTCGGTTCTGTCGCTTTCCTCCACGAGAGGGCAGACCCAGTAGGCCCGGCGCCCGTCGGCAATCGCCGCGCCTATGCGCGCCGTGACCCGGTCGAGCTGTCCCATGCGCAGCACGCGCGTTTCCACCGGTTTGCGGCCGGGCGGCTTCTCGTCGAGGCGCGACGTGTCGAGGTCTCCGTAGGCCGTCATCAGGAGGGTTCGCGGAATCGGCGTCGCCGTCATCGCAAGCGTGTGGACGTCCCGGCCCTTGTCGGTCAGCGCCAACCGCTGCTCCACGCCGAACCGGTGCTGTTCGTCGATGACCGCGAGGCGCAGGTCGGCAAAGGAGACCGCGTCCTGGAACAGGGCGTGGGTTCCGACGGCGACGGGCAGCGCGCCGGAAGCCAGCGCCGCCAGGGTCGTGCGGCGGGGGCCGGCGCGGCCGCGGCCCGTCAGCAGGCCGACTTCCATTCCCGCAGGCGCCAGCAGGGCCGACAGGGTTTCGTGATGCTGCTGCGCCAGTATTTCGGTCGGCGCCATGATCGCGGACTGGCCGCCGGCATCATGTGCGGCCGCCGCCGCCAGCGCGGCGACGACCGTCTTGCCGCTGCCGACATCCCCCTGGAGCAGGCGCATCATCCGCTGGCCGGATGCGAGGTCGCCGCCGATCTCCGCCAGCGCCCGGCGCTGCGCCCCGGTCAGGGCGAAAGGCAGGCCGGTTTCGACGGATCGGAAGGCCGGCCCGCCGAGCGGGTAGGGGCGGGCGGCGCTGCGGCGCTGATGGTAGCGGACGAGCGCCATCGCAAGCTGGCTCGCCAGCAATTCGTCGTAGGCGAGGCGGCGGCGCGCCGGATGGCCGGCCAGAACGCCGGCTGCATCTTCGGGGCGGTGCGCGGAGAGGAGCGCGTCCCGCCAGCCCGGCCATGCCTCGCGGGCCAGCACGGAGGGCGATTGCCACTCCGGCAGATCCGGGGCGGCGTCGAGCGCGGAGCCGACCGCGCGGCGGTAAACCCTGGGGCCGAGCCCCTGCGTCGACGGATAGACGGGCTCCACCGCCATTGCCGGCGTCCATCTTTCCGGCCGTTCGATGACGTCGGGATGGGCGATCTGCGGGGTCGAGCGGTACCACTCGACAAGCCCGCTGACGACCCGTTTCTCGCCGACCGGGAGCACGGACGCCAGGTAGTCGGGGCGCGCATTGAAGAACACGAGGTCGAGCGTGCCGGTTTCGTCCCGGCAGCGGACCTTGTAGGGCAGGCGGGTGCCGCGCGGGGGCGGGCGGTGGTCCTCGACGAGGAGCGTGAAGGTGGCGATGCGCCCGTCCGGCGCCTCAGCGACGGAAGGCGAGAACCGCCGGTCCACCAGCCCGGTCGAGAGCTTCAGGCAGAGGTCGATCTTTCGCGGCCCCGCGATCCTGCCGATCAGCCCGGCGATACGCGGGCCGACGCCCGGGATCGTCGTGACCGGCTCGAACAGGGGGAACAGGATTTCCGGTCGCAACGCCCCGTCTCTGTGGCTGACATCCCTCGGCCGGCAATTTATACCACCCGCCATATCCAGGGGGCGAAGCATTGAGGGACGAACTGGAATACCGGCGCAAGCGGCTGCGGTTCCGGGCCTGGCACCGGGGCACGAAGGAAGCAGACCTGCTGCTGGGCCCCTTTGCGGACGCCAGTCTGGACAGCCTCGACGAAGACGGGCTCGCCAGCTTCGAGGCGATTCTGGCCCGTTCCGACCCGGAGATCATGGACTGGATGACGGGGGCGGCCAAGCCGCCCGACGATCCGGTCGTCGCGCGCCTCGTCGCCTCGGTGCCCGGGGCCGGATGATCCCGCCGCTCCGTCATGCGGGCCGGGTTCGCCTGGGCGGTGCGCCTCCGGGGCACGATGCGCGCGTACTGGCGTCGCTGGCCGAAGGCGGACGCACGCTCATCCACATCTCGCGCGACGATGCGCAGATGGCGCGGATGGCGGAGTGCCTCGGCCTTTTCGCGCCGCATCTCGCACTGTTGCAGTTCCCGAGCTGGGATTGCCTGCCCTACGACCGCAGCTCGCCGCGCAACGACTTGGTGTCCGAGCGTCTCGCCACCCTGGCGGCGCTGGCGGACGGGGCGCGGCCGGACATCCTGCTGACCACCGCCAACGCCTTCCTCCAGCGCGTGCCGCCGCGGGCCGGGCTGGCGGGGAGCCGCTTCTCCGGCGAGACCGGCGGCGCCACGGACACGGACGCGCTGCTCGCCTTCCTGGAGCGGCACGGCTACCAGCGCGCCGAAACCGTGATGGAGCCGGGCGAGTACGCCGTCCGGGGCGGGCTGATCGACCTCTTCCCGGCAGGCGAAGCCGCTCCGTTGCGAATCGACCTGTTCGGCGACGAGATCGAGGAAATCCGTCGTTTCGACCCCGTGGACCAGCGGAGCACCGACCGGCTGGAGCGCTTCGACCTCGTGCCGGCGAGCGAGGTGGTGCTTACCGGAGAGAGCATTGCGCGCTTTCGGGAAGGCTATCGCGCGGCCTTCGGCGCGGTAAGGGCCGACGACCCGGTCTACGAGGCCGTGTCGGCGGGCCGCCGCGCCGCTGGGATCGAACACTGGCTGCCGCTCTTCCATGAGCGGCTGGAGACGCTTGCCGATTACCTGCCCGACGCGCCCGTGATCCAGGACGAGCAGGCGGGCGCGGCGCGGGACGTCCGTTTCGAGGCGATTGCCGACCACTATGCCGCGCGACTGGACCCGCCCTCGGGCGAGGCGCCGTACCGGCCTTTGCCGCCGGACAGGCTCTATCTGGATGCTGCCGGCTGGGAGGCATGCCTCCAGGACCGTCCGGGTGCGGTATTGCTGCCGGCGGCCGTGTCGGACGGGCCGGATGCCGGCGGCCGGCCGGCCGTTGATTTCTCCGAGGCGCGGGCGCGCCCCGATATCGACCTCTACGGCGCCGTTGGCGACCGGCTGGCGGCCCATGCCGCGGCAGGCCGGCGGGTGCTGCTCGCGGCCTACAGCGAAGGCTCGCGGGACCGGCTGGCGGGCCTGCTGGGCGAGCAGGGTATCGCGACGACTCCGGTCGAGACCGCCTCGGACATGGACGGGCTGCCGCCGGACCGGCTCGCAACGGCCGTGCTTGCGCTCGAAGGCGGTTTCCAGACCGGCGACCTCGCGGTGCTTACCGAGCAGGACATTCTGGGCGAACGCCTCTCCGCCCGCGCGCGGGGCCGGCGCCGGGCGCGGGACTTCCTCCAGGACCTGTCCGAAATCGCCGAGGGCGACATCGTCGTGCATGTGGAGCACGGCATCGGCCGCTATGAGGGGCTGGAAGCGGTAACCGCCGCCGGCGCGCCGCACGATTGCCTGCGCATCCAGTATGCCGGCGACGGGCGGCTGTTCGTGCCAGTGGAGAACATCGAGACGCTGTCGCGCTACGGCGCGTCGGACAGCGCGGTCATGCTGGACCGGCTCGGCGGCGTCCAGTGGCAGGCGCGCAAGGCGCGGATGAAGCAGCGCATCCGCGAGCTTGCCGAGCAGCTTATCCGAGTCGCGGCGGAACGCACCTTGCGGCCGGGTGAAACGTTGCAGCCTCCCGCGGGGCTGTATGACGAGTTTGCCGCGCGCTTCCCCTTTCCGGAGACGAACGACCAGTTGCAGGCCATAGAGGATGTGCTGGAAGACCTCGCCGCCGGCAGGCCGATGGACCGGCTGATCTGCGGCGATGTCGGCTTCGGCAAGACCGAAGTCGCGCTCCGGGCGGCGTTCGTCACGGCGATGAGCGGCTTCCAGGTGGCGGTCGTGGCGCCGACGACCCTGCTGGTGCGCCAGCACTTCCAGACCTTCAGGGAGCGCTTCCGCGGTCTGCCGGTGGAGATCGGCCAGCTTTCCCGCCTTGTGGCCGGCAGGGAGGCGCGCGAGGTGAGGGCAGCGCTCGCGGACGGCAGGCTCGACATCGTGATCGGAACCCACGCGCTGCTCGCGAAGTCGATCCGCATGAAGCGGCTGGGCCTTCTGGTCGTGGACGAGGAACAGCATTTCGGCGTGGCCCACAAGGAGCGCCTGAAGCAATACCGCAGCAATGTCCACGTGCTGACGCTCACAGCCACGCCGATTCCGCGCACGCTCCAGCTTGCGCTCTCGGGCGTGCGCGAGATGAGCCTCATCGCGACGCCGCCGGTGGACCGGCTGGCGGTGCGCACTTTCGTCGGCCCCTTCGACGCGCTGGTGATCCGCGAGGCGGTGCGCCGCGAACTCCTGCGGGGCGGGCGCTGCTTCTATGTCTGTCCGCGGGTGCGCGACCTGCCCGAAGTGACGGAACGGCTCCGGGCGATGATGCCGGACGCGCGCATCGGCGTCGCCCATGGCCGCATGGCGGCGGCGGAGTTGGAGGAGGCGGTCGGCGCCTTTTACGACGGGCGGGTCGATGTGCTGGTCTCGACCAATATCGTCGAGTCCGGCCTTGACATTCCGGAGGCGAACACGCTGATCGTCCACCGGTCGGACATGTTCGGCCTGGCGCAGCTTTACCAGCTGCGGGGCCGCATCGGCCGCGCCAAGCAGCGCGCCTATGCCTATCTGACGCTGCCCGAACGCCGCAAGCTCACAAGAGCGGCCGAAAAGCGCCTGGGCGTCATGCAGACGCTGGACACGCTGGGGGCGGGCTTCCAGCTTGCGAGCTACGACCTCGATATACGCGGCGCCGGCAATCTTCTGGGCGACGAACAGTCGGGCCATATCCGCGAGGTCGGCATCGAGCTTTACCAGCACATGCTGGAGGAGGCCGTGGCGGCGGCGCGTTCCGGCGTGGACGAGCCGGAGGAGGACAGGTCCTGGACGCCGCAGATCGGCCTCGGCGCGCCGGTGCTCATCCCGGAGAGCTATGTTGCGGAACTGAATGTGCGCCTTTCGCTGTACCGGCGGATCGCCGCTCTGGAGGACCGGGAACAGACCGACGCCTTCGCCGCCGAACTCGTCGACCGCTTCGGGCCGGTGCCGGACGAGTTGGAGAACCTGCTGCGGATCGTCGCGATCAAGCGGCTGTGCCGGGAGGCCGGCGTGGAGAAGGTCGATGCCGGGCCGAGGGGCGCCGTGGTCTCCTTCCGGGGCGGCGACTTCGCGAACCCGGCGGGCCTCATCGAGTTTATCGGCAGGCAGGCCGGCACCGTCCGGCTCCGGCCCGACCACAAGCTCGTCATCGGCAGAAGCTGGGAGAGGGAGCCGGCCCGCATCGCCGGCACGGAACGCCTGCTGCGCGACCTTGCCGCCATCGCGGCCGGCTGAGCGCCTATTCCGCGGCCGCCTCGCCGTTCTGTACGAGGTCGAAGAGCGGGGCGAAATATTCCGGTTCCTGGGCGCCGGAGATCGCGTAGCGGCGGTCCACCACGAAGCAGGGCACGCCCTGAATGCCCATCGCACGCGCCCGCGCGTCCTCCTGCCGGACTTCCTGGCTCGCGGCGTCCGAGGCGAGAAAGGCTTCCGCCTCGCATCTGTCCCAGCCGGCGCGAACTGCGATATCCGCCAGCTGCTCCGCGTCGCCGATGTCCTCGCCGTTCAGGAAGTAGGCGTCGAAGAGCGCATCGACCACGTCCGTCTGCCGCTCGCCGGACTCCCGGATGAGCCGGTGCGCGGCGAGCGTGCTCGGCGTGCGCCGGATGGCGTCGAACCGGAAGTCGATGCCCTCCGACCGGCCGGTCTCGCGAATGCGGTCATAGACCGGCCCGCCGCGCTCGGACCCGAACTTGAGCGCCAGATAGTCCTCCCGCGTCATGCCTTCCGCCGGCATGCCCGGATTGAGCTGGAACGCCCGCCAGCGGATGACCGGGTCCAGGCCGGGCCGGGACTCCAGGGCGCGGGCGAGGCGCCGGCGCCCGATGAAGCACCAGGGGCAGATGACGTCGGAGAAAATCTCGATCAGCATGGACCGGCAATATAGGAGCGGCCTCCGGGGGAGGGAAGCGTGTCGATTGACGGAATGCTGCGGCTCGACGGCAGGACGGTGCTGGTCACAGGCGCATCGCGCGGCCTCGGGCGGGGTTTCGCCGGGGTCGCGGCTGCGGCAGGCGCGCGCGTGGCGCTGGCGGCGCGGGACACGGAGGCGCTTGCCGAAGCGGCGGCGGGCATCGGCGGCGCTGCAGTCGTTCCCATGGATGTGACCGACCAGGAACAGGTCGTCGCAGGCTTCGATGCCGTCGAAGAAGCGCTCGGGCCCGTCCACGCCGTCGTCAACAATTCCGGCGTCGCCGTGACCCGGCGGCTGCTGGAAACGGAGGAAGACGACTGGCGCCGGGTCATCGACACCAATCTCACCGGCGCCTGGTTCGTGGCGCAGGAGGCGGCGAAGCGGATGGTTGCGCGCGGCGAAGGCGGCAGCATCGTCAATATCGGCTCGCTGCTGGGCCTGCGCACCGGGCGCGGCGCCGTCGGCTACGCCGCCTCCAAGGCCGGGCTGCACCACCTGACGCGCGTCATGGCCGCGGAGCTCGCCCGCGACCGTGTGCGGGTGAACACGCTCGCGCCCGGCTATGTGCTGACCGACCTCAACGAGGAGTTCTTCGCCTCACCGCCGGGGCAGGCGCTGATGCGCCGGGTGCCGATGGGCCGCCTAGGCCAACCGGAAGACCTGGCTGCGCCGCTGCTCTTCCTGCTGTCGGATGCCTCGGCCTACATCACCGGCCAGCTGCTCGCCGCGGACGGCGGGCACTCCGTGTCGAATGCGTGAAGGGCAGGGCGGAGCGTACAATCTGGCGGATGGGGAGGGATTCGAACCCTCGGTGGACTTGCGCCCACGCCGGTTTTCAAGACCGGTGCATTCAACCGCTCTGCCACCCATCCGGCAAGCCGGGCCGGGCTTGCGCCGGCCCCGTGCGGCCGCCGCGCCATCCTGCTAGGCTGGGGCCTCGCGAACAAGTCGGATCACGAAAGGTGCCCCGTCCATGAAGGTCGGCATTCTCTTCACCTCACATCCGGACCCGAAGTCCGAACCCTATCCGCACCAGGCCATCCACGAGCGCACCACGCGCGAAATCCTGGAAGCGGAGGAGCTCGGCTTCGACAGCGTGTGGATCGCTGAACACCACTTCTCCAACAAGTACGGCATCCTGCCGGACCCGTTCAGCTATCTCTCCTATCTCGCTGCGAGGACGACGAGAATCCAGTTGGGCGCCGCCGTCATGGTCGTGCCGCTGCACCATCCCATGCGCATTGTCGAGAATGCGGCCTTCGTCGATATCCTGAGCAACGGGCGCTTCCAGCTCGGCCTCGGCTCCGGCTACCGGCCCTATGAGTTCGAGGGCCTCGGCATCAGCTACGAGGAACGCCGCGAAATTCAGGCGGAGGCGATTCCGCTCATTCTCGACGGCTTCCACAAGAAGCGGGTGAATGCCGACGGCAAGTATTTCAGGATCGAGATGGACGACATCTACGAGGTGTTCCCGCAGCCGGTCCAGCAGCCGCACCCGCCGTTCTACATGGGTGCCGGCACGGAAGGCTCGATCCGCATGGCAGCGCGGAACGGCTTCGGCCTGATGCAGTCGTCCCTGCCTTCGGCGGCTACCATCGGCGAGCATATCGCCGTCTATCGCGAGCATATGGCGGAGGCGCCGGCCCCGCTCAACGCCAACCCGGCGTTCGGCGAGGTGGATGTGGTGCGCATGACCTATGTGGCGCCGACCGACACCCGGGCCCGCGAGGAGAGCGAGGCCGGCATCACCCACCACATGAAGACGTTCCTGAGCGGCGCGGTCGGGCGCTATCTGGGCGACGTGACCGAGAAGGCGGACGAGAGCCAGTTCGCCTACGAGCATCTGGTGAAGGACACCATCCTGCACGGCTCGCCGGACACCGTGCTGCGCAAGATCGAGGCCTTCCGTGATGTCGGCACGACCTCGCTGATGATCCACTATCCGCCCTATTACGGCGTCGAGCGCACGCTGGACATGCTGCGGCTCTTCGCCGCCGAGGTGCTGCCGGAACTGAAGCGGATGGAAACGGGGGCCGAGCCGCTCCGCGCCGCCGGGTAGGTCGGCGGTGGCCTGGGGGGAGATCACCGGGGAGCGCCTGGCGGAAGCGGCCGCGCTGATCGGCAGGCCGTTGCGCCGCTCGCGGCTGCAATGGATTGAGACCGCCACGCGCGACGCGATCCGCCATTTCGCCTGGGGTGTGGGTGACGACAACCCGCTCTGGCTCGACGAAGACTATGCCAGGGCGTCGCCCGTCGGCGGCATCGTCGCGCCGCCCTGCATCCTCTACGCCGTGGACATGACCATCGTTGCGCCCAAGCTTTCCGGTGTGCAGTGGATCTATGCGGGGACCGACTTCACCTGGTTCGACCGCATCCGCCTGGATATGCGCTTCGAGGTCGAGGCACGGCTGGTGCGCCAGGAGATGAAGTCCGGCCGGCGCTTCGCCCGGTGGGTGCTACAGACGGGCGAGGTGGACTACCGGGACAGCGGCGATGGCCGGCTTGTCGCAAAGGCCGTCGGCCAGGTGGCCCGGACGCCGCGCGGCGAGCAGCTGAAGGCCGAGCGGGGCGGGGAGGCGGCGAGCGCCGCTGCGCACCACTACACGCCGGAGGAACTGGACGGGATCGAGCGCGAGGTCCTTGCCGAAACCCGGCGGGGGCCGGAGCCGCTCTACTGGGAGGACGTATCGGTCGGTGACACCGTTCCTCCGGTGGTCAAGGGGCCGCTCACCATCACCGATATCGTCGCCTGGTACTCCGCGACGCAGGGGGCAATGCCCTATGGCGGGGCGCATGGGGACGCGGTGCGCTACCGCCGGCGCCACGACGACTACCACATCAATCCGGAAACGGGCGCCAAGGACGCGGCTGGCCGCGGCCATCTCGAAGCCGCCACCGGCCGCGATGTCGGCATGGGCGGGGCCTACGATGTCGGCCCGCAGCGCATCGCCTGGGCGCAGCACATGCTGACGGACTGGATCGGCGACCACGGCTTCCTGCACCGGCTGAACATCTCCGTGCGCCGCCCCAACCTTGTGGGCGACACGATCCGGTGGCGGGGCAGGGTGACGGGCAAGCGGGAGGCCGGCGGCGCCATGCTGGTCGATCTCGACGTCGAGGCGCGGAACCAGGTTGATGCCGTCTCGGCCTTCGGGACCGCATCCGTTGCGCTGCCCTCACGGAAGAAGGGGCCGGTGCCCCTGCCGCTATCGTGAAGGAGCTTCGCCGGCTGCCCGTCGGCCCGGTTCCGGCCTCCTTCGACGGGACTGGCCGCGCGTCGACCTATGCCGAAATCTGGCTCGCCATGGCAGGCGCGGAGGCCGCGTCCGGCGGCCCGGCTATCCGGCTCTGGGACTTCCAGGTGGGCATGGAAGGCAACGGGGCGGACGCGTGCGCCGTTGCCGGGCCGGCGGCCGCGATCGGCCATGCGGACGGTCCGGGTGTGCCGCTGCCGGCGGACATGCCGGAGAAGTGGTGCGGGCTGGTCGGGGCGATTCTGGCGCTCGCTGAGGCATGGCGCGGGACCGGTGGCGGTGCGCCGGAATACGATGCGTCGGCCGCGGACATCATGCGTTCCTTCGCGCTCCAGAACTCCGGCACGCCGGAGGAACGGCGCCGCCTCTGGAAACGCAACGGGCGTATCTGCGTCGAGCACGGCCTTATCTTTCCGATGGGCTTCTTCGCCTGCCGGGACGGCCATATCGCACTCCTCGGACGCTCGCGGCGGGACTGGCAGCGGATCGCGGCGGCATTGGGCGACCCCGAATGGACGCATCGGCCGGGCTTCGACAACCCGTTCGCCCTGGCGAGGGACAGCGCCGAAGCGGATGCGCTCCTGGAAGAAACGCTCGCGGACAAGGAGAGGGACGGGCTTCTGGCGCGCGGCTTGGAGGAAGGCGCGGTCATCGCCCCCGTTTACAGCTACGGCGAGGCGCTGGAGCGAGGCGTGTTCAGGCCCGGTTTCGAAGAGCCGGCCATGCCGTTTCTGGCGGAGACCGCGGACGATGGAACGACAGCCGGCAAGCGGAAACGGGGCGGCGCGGCGGGCCCGCTGGAAGGCTTGACCTGCATCGAACTCTGCTGGATCTGGTCGGGACCGATGGTCGGCCAGCTCCTGGCCGATCTCGGCGCGGAGGTCATCAAGGTCGAATCTCCCGACCGTTTCGACCTTTACCGTACGCGCGGGCTCGAACATCGGCGAGGAGAGATGGACGAGCATGTGCGGCTCGAAAGCTCCCTCTATTTCCACAGTCTGAACCGCAACAAGAGCGGACTTTCGCTCAACCTGAAGTCGGAGGAAGGCAGGGTCGAGTTGCTCGACCTCGTCGCGCGCGCCGACCTCCTGATCGAGAATTTCACCGTCGGGACGATGGACCGCATGGGCCTTGGCCGCGAAGTGCTGGCGCGGGCCAATCCGGGCCTCGTCAGCCTGTCGATGAGCGGGCCGGGCAAAGGCTCGTCCGTGGAGCGGTTGCGCTCCTACGGGCTTGTGCTGAGCGCGCTCGCCGGGGCCGAGATACTCATTCGCGACAATGCGGGCGCCTTCGTCGGCTCGCCGACCTTCTCGATCAGCGACCCGAATGCGGCCTGTTTCGGCGTGCTGGCAGCGCTTGCCGCCCTGGTCGCCCGGGACCGGGACGGGCGCGGCCGAGCGCTCGACCTCTCGCAGATCGAAGCCGCGGCGACGCTCGCGGCAACGCCGGCCCCAGGTCCTCCGCGGCCGATGACGGTTCCGGTGGTGGAACTGGACGAGAGCGATGCCTCGCCGGTCTTCGCGGATTGCTCCGGCTGGATCGAGGCGCGGCATCCCGTTACCGGCGCGGAGTGTCTGGTCGCCGCGCCCTGGCGCGTGGACGGCAGACGCCCGCCTTTCCGCAAACCCGCACCGATGCTCGAACGGGGAGCCGAGAGATGATCCGCATCATGGGCGAGACGCCGCACGCCACCACGCTCCGCGACCTCGTGACGATGCGGGCCGGGCTCGGCGACAAGCCGCTGCTCATCTGCCGGGACGAGACCCTGACCTACACCGATGCAGATCGGCTCTCTAACCGCGCCGCGAACGCGCTTCTCGAACGCGGCATCGGCAAGGGCGATGTCGTTGCAACCTTCATGTACAACTCACTGGCGCAGGAGATCGTCTGGTTCGCCTGCGCCAAGATCGGCGCGGTCTATGCGGCCCTCAATGTCTCGCTCGCCCGGGACGATCTCGCCTACAGCCTGAACGACACCGGCGCGAAGCTGCTGGTCGCAGACGACGAGCTGATGGACGTCTGCGAAGCGGCGGCGGACCGGTTTTCGTCTCCTCCGAAGATTCTCGTCCACGGCGCGCCGCGCACGGGATACGGCGCCTGGGAGGAGCTGCTGACGGGACCGGAGGCGCTTCCCGAGGCGGAGGTGCGGCCGACCGACCCTGCGGCCATCGTCTATACCGGCGGCAGCACATCCATGCCCAAGGGCGTGCTCGTTTCCCACCTCTATTACATCGGCGCAGCCATTCGCTATGCAGAGATCGCCGAGGCCGTTCCCGGCGACGTGCATTTTGCGAACTCGCATTTCTTCCATATCGGCGGCCAGCAATTCGGAGTTACCGGTCCGCTCTACACCGGCATGACCGGCGTGATGCACAAATGGTTCAGCGCCTCGCGCTACTGGGAGACGGTGCATCGCCACGGGGCCACGATCATCGATCCGCTCGGCACCATGATGTCCGTGCTGCTGCGCCGGCCGGAAAGCGAACTCGACCGTTCGCACAGGGTCAAGGTCGGCGTGGGCATCGCCTCGGGCCAGGTCCGCCGGGAACTCCGCGATGAATTCGAGGCCCGCTTCGGCATTCCCATGCTGGAGGTCTATGCGATGACTGAGATGGGCGTACTGCTCTGCTCCGAGCGCCTGCACGACCGCAAGGCCGGCACTTGCGGCCGGCCGCACGGGTGGGCCGAGATCATGGTCGCCGATGCGGACGACAACCCGCTGCCTGCGGGCGACACGGGCCAGTTACTGCTGCGACCCAGGGTGCCGAACACCTACATGATCGAATACATCAACAAGCCGGAGGCAACTCTCGCTGCCTGGCGCAATCTTTGGTACCACTCCGGCGATCTCGGCTGGCTCGACGAGGACGGCTACGTCCATTTCGTCGGCCGCGAGGCGCACTGGATCCGCCGACGGGGCGAGAACGTCTCGGCCTTCGAGGTGGAGAAGGCGATCACGGCCCACGAGGCGGTGGTGGACTGCGCCTGCGTGGGCGTGCCCTCCGACCTCGGCGAAGAGGACATCAAGGCGTAT
>JAJECZ010000076.1 GCA_022821735.1 Alphaproteobacteria bacterium
TAGACCGCGGCAAGGGAGGCGATGTTGATGACGGAGCCGCCGCCGGCCTCGCGCATCGCCGGCACGCACGCCTTGGTGCATTGCCAGACGCCGCGTACGTTGACGGCCATGGTGCGGTCCCATTCTTCCTGATCGATCCTGTCGAAGCGCCCACCCTGGGTGTCGCCATAGAGCGCGGCATTGTTGACGAGCACGTCGATACGGCCGAACTCGGCGACGGCGTGCCTTGCCATGGTCTCGCAGCTAGCCATCTCGGCGGCGTCCAGCGCAATGCCGGTGATGCGCCCCCGGGTGGCGGCGATGGATTCCACGGTCTCGGCCGTGTCGCGGATGTCGGCGGCGACCACGGCGGCGCCTTCGCGCGCCAGCGCCTCGCAATAGGCACGGCCCAAACCCCGCCCGCCGCCGGTCACGACGGCGACCTTCCCTTCAAGCTGCGACATCGGCTCTCCCCCTTCTCTCGCATAGTTGTGCCGGCCAGGCCCCCGCGCCGGAAGGGCCCCGAATAGGCCACAAGCGGCGCTGCTACAAGCCGGCCGGCCTTTCCAATGGCGTGCGCCGTCCAAGCTTCGCCAGGCGCCGCCTGAGTTCCCGTTCAAGCCGGCTTCGGCGGAACGGCGTGAGCTTCGGCCATTCTTCGATTTCAGCGTCGGTCCTGCCGCAGCCTAGGCACCACCCCGTCTTCGAGTCGGAACGGCAGACGTCGATGCATGGGGATCGGGCGCGTCTTGCCGCGCGTTTCATGGCGGAACCTCGATTGGGCTTCCTCCGTTCGCGCTCATGATGGAGCCCGCCAGTCGGAAAGGCTAATACGACCGACAAAGCCGCTCTCGGTGCCGAGCGCGAGATGCTGTCCATCCGCCGACCATGCGAGCGCAGTCACAGCGCCCTCGCCGGGTTGCTTGACCAGAACCGGATGACCGCCGTCGATCTGCGCAAGGATGGCCACGCCGTCCTTGTATCCGGCGGCGACCATACTATGCCGGGGGTGGGCAGCCACCACCGTCACCACACTCTCGGAGCCCCGCCCGAGGTCGAGCGGCGCCTTGCCCATAGGGCCGCCCTTGCCGTGGAATGGCCAACAGATGATGGAGTCCGCGCCACCGGTCGTCAGATACCTTCCCTTCGGCAGCCAGCTCATCGACTTAACCTTCGCCGGGTAGCCGGCCATCTGCATATCGACGCTGTCGGAGAGGCGCCAACCGTGCAGTTCATTCTCCTGCATGGCGGTGACGATATACTTCCCGTCCGGGCTCCAGGTCAGACCGAGGTGCGAGCCCGACCAGCTGAGTCGTTTCGGTTCCTGTATGCTGGCCTTCACCCACCAGAGGCTGACACCGCCATAGTGCGCGGCGGCGATCCGTCGTCCTTTCGGGTCGAATGCCAGACCGCCGACCGTGTTTGCATGATCGAACCGTCCAACCGCGCTTCCATCTCGGGCGAAAAGGGAAACGGTCTTGCCGAAAGCCGCAGCGCATAAGCCGGATGCCTTGCTGACGACAATCGGCTCGACCCATTGGCCCGCAATGTTTGCAATTTCGGTGGTATCGCCGTCGGTACCGGTGCTCACCAGCCGTCCATCGTCTCCGCCTGTCAGAACGCGCTGCTCCTGCAGGTCGACGGCCAGCGAAAGACAAGCCCCGTCATGCACGGAAACGAAGTACGGAGGATTCGTGCTCTCGCTGCCGATGAACGCGACCCGGCCGTCCCCGAGCGCAGCCGCGAGCAGTCCCTCCTCGAGGAACGCAACGCCCACCACATAGGCGTCGAGCGCCCGACCGGCGCCGATGCGATCGAGCAGCGTCGTCTCGCCAGCGCCCGGATGGCCGGCGAGAACGGCAGCGGGGGTCTGATTCACGGGTTCCCTGTCCTTCAAGCTCTGAGTCCGTCCATTCGTGGATGCTGGCGAAAAGCGCCGTTCGGGACACAACCTAATGCGCGGTGCGCCGGTTTGTCTTCCCGGTTCCCGGAGACCCGCCCGGCGAGACCGTCCACCGGCCCGAAGATCGGCGGTAACGTAGATGTTATGATATAACATTTCTGACTATCGGTTGCAAGAGCCACGCGCCCCCTGGAAGCCGGGCGCCGCGGCTGGAGAGGGGTTGAAATGCACACAGCTCGCGGACCTCAGCTACACGGCACATGAGACCGGAAACCACTCGAATATCGGGCTGAACGGACTCTCCAGCGAAAATTTTCTGCGGCTGACAGGAAGATTCCGCGTGAGCTCGGCTACACTGACGACGAGCATCGCGGTCTGCCCGAGGGCGGCGTTCCGGGTGGTGAGCCCGACCGGGCCGGCGTCGTCGCCGCGCGCCACCGACTCATCGCAGGGGCGCTGAAATCCGGAGCAGAACTCCAAAGGAGGAATATCCCGGTGACAACGACCGATCCGGCGGGCGCTGCCCCCGAAAGCGCGGACAACGAGTATCACGAAGGAGGCTGCGTCTGCGGCGCGGTCCGCTACCGCACCACCGGGCAACCCGTCAACGTCATCGTGTGCCACTGCACCTGGTGCCAGCGTCGGACCGGCAGCGGCTTCGCGGTGATCCCGAAGTTCACCAGGGCACAGTTCGAGCTCCTTTCCGGCGACCTCAAACGTTATCGGTCCATTTCCGACGGATCCGGCCGATGGCTCGATCTGGAGTTCTGCCCCAACTGCGGCACGAACATCGGCTTCCTCCAGGAGCTGCGCCCCGACGCCCATGCCATCGATGCCGGCACGTTCGACGACCCGAGCTGGCTGGCGCCCGACCGGCAGTGGTTCCGGTACATCTTCGTGCGGTCGTCCCAGGCGTGGTCGGCGTTGCCCGAGGGCGTCGAGCACCATCACGGGCACTTTCTGGAAAAGGAAGGCCCGGGCGAGCCTTGAGGCCGGTCAGCCCCGAGGAATTCGCTGCCCGAACCCCGGTCCCGAGCGATTCCCGTCGCGCGTTGGCGCCGCTGCACGCAACGCCCCGGGTGTCAGGCGGCGACGGGAGCCGGTCTCGCCGCTGAACCCATCGACCGCCGGTAATGCCAGTGACAGCCAAGCGACGAATGCATCTCGGCGCCTTCATGCGCCCGGTCAGCATCCACACCGCGTGGTGGCGCTACCCGGGCGGCTACCCGGATGCGAACTTCAGCCTCGAGCATCTCGCCTCGTTCGCGAAGACCCTGGAGCGCGGCTGCTTCGACGCCTTCTTCATGGCCGATCACCTAGCGGTGCTCAACATGCCGATGGACGCGCTGAAGCGCAGCGCCACCGTCACCTCGTTCGACCCGCTCACCCTGCTCCCGGCCCTGTCGATGGTCACGAAGCACCTCGGGCTGATCGCCACCGCCTCCACCACGTTCGAGCCGCCCTATCTCATCGCCCGCCGCTTCGCCTCTCTCGACCACATCAGCGGCGGCCGCGCCGGCTGGAACGTGGTCACCACCTCCAATCCGGAGGCCGCCCTCAACTTCGGGATGAGCGACGAGATGGAGCACGGGGAGCGCTATCGCCGGGCGCGCGAGTTCGTCGACGTGGTCACCGGGCTGTGGGACAGCTGGGCCGACGACGCCTTCATTCGCGACGTGGAGAGCGGCAACTTCTTCGATCCGGCGAAGATGCACGTCCTCGATCACGAGGGCGAGTTCTTCTCGGTGCGCGGGCCGCTGAACATCGCCCGCCCCGTGCAGGGCTGGCCGGTCGTGGTCCAGGCCGGCTCATCGGACGCGGGCCGGCAGCTCGCGGCGGAGACCGCGGAGCTGATCTTCACCGTCGCGGTGACGCGCGAGGCGGGCCAGGCGTTCCGTTCCGACATTCACGCTCGAATGGAGCGGTCCGGCCGCAATCCGGCGCACATGAAGATCCTGCCGGCGGCTCTCGTGGTGGTCGCCGACAGCGTCGAGAAGGCGCGCGAGCGTCGCGCCCATCTCGACAGCCTCGTCAATTCGGACAGTGCGATCGCGGCCCTGTCCATCGCGCTCGGCCACGACGCGTCGAAGCTGGACCCGGACGGACCCCTGCCCGAGGTGCCGGAGAGCAACCAGAGCCGGAGCGGCCGCGAGCGCGCCTACGCGCTTGCGCGGCGCGAGAACCTGACCGTGCGACAGGTGGCGCAGCGTCTGGGCGGATTCGGCGGCCCCTCCATTCTCGGCACTCCGGAAACGATTGCGGACGAGATGGAGGACTGGCTGACCAGCGGAGCCTGCGACGGCTTCATCGTGATGTTCCCCTACCTGCCGGCGGGTCTCGAAGACTTCGTCTACCGGGTCGTCCCGGAGCTGCAGCGCCGCGGCATCCTGCGTCGCGCGTACGAAGGGCGCACATTGCGGGAGAACCTGGGCCTTCCGCGGCCTGCGAACCGGTTCTTTTCCTAGCACCTCTGCGGCCGGCGCCTTCCGCCGTGCGGCGCATCGGGGACTTGTTGGCGATGCGCGAGAACATGTCGGCGGCGAGCGCCCGGTTCCTGGCATGGATCCTCGGAACCTCGTGCGAGACGAGCAGATTACGCAGGCAGGCCCTGCACCGACAGATCGGGTTCTCCCGCGTCTTGTGGTAGCTGTACCTCATGTAGAGCTGGCGGTGCACGCCGATGGAGAGGCCGAAAGTATTGGTTTCCCCCCAAAAATTATCAGCGCCTATGGCGATGGGATAGGCGAAGATTGATTGTGGGAATCTCTAGCTTCTGCCGTCAGACAACTAACTGAATTATTTGAAAAAATGCATCGCGGCGGGCTTGAAGTAGAACGACATTGTACGCGCTGTTCTCAAGCTTTCCGCCTTCTACAAGATTTGGTGTCGGGCGACAAGCACCAGTCCAAACCAACTTTGCAACAGAGCCCTTTCATGCTGTGCATGACTCGGCCAAAATCGACATCACGCGAAATCATCCATAACATACTGATCCAGAAGATTTTTCTTAAAACTCTAACAACTCGACCGGATACTAGTGGCAGTGGGTATCAGTTCATCTTCGGGCGCCTCAAATCCTGCCCGACGGCCAGCATTGCCGGCACGACGAACAGGATGAGCAGGGTCGCGGTGGCCAGACCGGCCACGATGGTGAGCGCCACCGGGAT
>JAJECZ010000381.1 GCA_022821735.1 Alphaproteobacteria bacterium
GCCCTACGGCGCGTTCGAGACCTCCGACGGCCACCGGGTGATGATCGCCTGCCAGAACGACCGCGAATGGCGGCGCTTCGCCGAGACGGTGCTGGAGCGGCCAGACCTGGCGACCGCGCCGAAATACGCGACCCAGGTGGCCCGGGTCGAGAACCGCGACGAGGTCGAGGCGGTGCTCGAAGGGATCCTGGGCGCGCTCGACCGCGAAACCCTGCGCGCGCGGCTGGCGGCGGCGGATGTCGCGTTCGGCAGCGTGAACACGGTGGCCGACCTGTCGGAGCATCCGGCCTTGCGCCGCGCGGAGGTCGGCACGCCCGGCGGACCCGTCAGCCATGTCGCGCCGGCGGTCTATTTCGATGGAGAGCCTCGGGAATACGGGCCGATCCCGGAGGTGGACGAACACGGCGCCCTGATCCGGGAGGAATTCTCGCCATGACCTACACTGCCGCGGACCTGGAATATCTGCGCGATTCCATCGGCAACACCGAGGAAAGCCGCGATTTCGCCTCGCCGATGCAGATCCACGGCCTCGCCGCGCTGCTCGACAAGCCGGACGTGCCGCAGATGGGCGACCCCATCGGGCCGATGGGCCACTGGTGCTATTTCTACCCGCGCGTGCCGGCTTCGGGCATCGGCGCGGACGGCCACCCCGAGCGCGGCGGCTTCCTGCCGCCCACACCCCTGCCGCGGCGCATGTTCGGCGGCTGCCGCACGACCTACCGCCAGGACGTGCTGATCGGCGAGGAGATCGTGCGCAAGGGACGCATCAAGGAGGTGGCGATCAAGGACGGGCGCACCGGCATGCTGGTCATCGTCACCATTGCCTACGACATCGAGAGCCCGCGCGGCCTCTGCATCGAGGAAGAGCACGACATCGTCTATCGCGACAACCCGCCGGCCGAAGCCGCCGACAGCCGGGGAAACAGCGGCAGGACGGGCAATGCCCCGACCGATCATGCCTTCATCCGGGAGATCGAGCCGGACCCGGTGATGCTGTTCCGCTATTCGGCGATCACTTTCAACGGCCATCGCATCCACTACGACCGCAAATATGTGACCGAGGTCGAGGGCTATCCGGGCCTGATCGTCCACGGGCCGCTGACCACGACCCACATGCTGGAGCTCGGCATGGCTGAGATGCCGGGGCGGCGCGTCGCCCGCTACGACTTCCAGGCCCGCGCGCCGCTGTTCGACACCGCCCCCTTCCACGTCGCCGGCAAGCCGGGCGACGACGGCATGAGCCAGACGCTCTGGTCGGTGACGCCCGAGGGCAATCTGGGGACGATCGCGACGGCGGTTTACGAGTGAGACCTCACCCCGTCTCGCGCCAGCGTTCGCGCGCCTCGTCGTCATCCTCGCGCGCCGCGACCCAGCGTTCGCCGTCTGCGCCTTCCTCGCGCTTCCAGAAGGGTGCTTCGGTCTTGAGCCAGTCCATCAGGAAGTTGCAGCTGTCGAACGCGGCCTGGCGGTGGGCCGAGGCGGTGATCGTCAGCACGATGGGCTCGCCCGGCTCCAGACGCCCGTAGCGGTGGACGATCAGGGAAGCCTCGAGCGGCCAGCGCCGGTGCGCCTCGGCGTCGATTTTCTCCAGTTGGCGTTCCGTCATGCCGGGATAGTGCTCCAGGGTCATGGAGCGCAGCCCGCCCAGGTCGCGCACGAGGCCCACAAAGCTGGCGACGCCGCCGATGCGGGTGTTGCCGGCGGTGAGCGCCGCAATCTCGCGCCCGACATCGAAGACTTCGCGCTGTACCCGGATCATCGCGTCAGCCTCCGGTAACCGGGGGGAAGAAAGCCACCTCGTCGCCGGGCCCGACGGGCGTGTCGGCTTCGGCGAAGTCCTGGTTGACCGCAAACCGGACGACCGAGCGGTCGGCGAAGACCTCCGCGTGGCATTCGTCCTGCGCCGCGAGCCAGTCGATCAGCGCGCCGACGGTCGCGGTGCCGGGCGGCGGCGACACTTCGCATTCCGACATGCCGGCCTTGTCGCGCAGCCAGGCGAAATAAAGGATTTTCACAAGCGCAACTCCAGCCGCTCGACGATGAAATCGGCGATGGCGCCCGGATCGTCAAGGTCGAGGGCCGGAACGCCGTCCGCCCGCACCCGGTCCGCGGTTCCGCTGTCGCAGGCGACGGCGACCACATCGGGGTCTCCGCGCCAGAGCGGCGGGCCCGTGACCGCTGCGCGGTGAACCGCGAGCTTGGGATGCGGCTCGCGCTTGTAGCCCTCGACCAGCACGAGGTCCACGGGCGCCAGCCTTGCCAGCAGCTCCGTCAGCGGCGGTTCGGCTTCCTCACGCAGCTCGCGCATCAGCGCCCAGCGCCGGCCGGACGCCACCAGCACCTCCCGCGCCCCGGCCTGCCGGTGTTCCCAGGAATCCTTGCCGGGCTTGTCGACGTCGAAATTGTGGTGGGCGTGCTTGACGGTGGAGACCGCGACGCCGCGTTGCAGCAGCGCCGGAATGAGCTTGAGCACGAGCGTGGTCTTGCCGCTGCCGCTCCAGCCGGCAATGCCGAGCACCTTCATCCGGCCGCGCCCAGCGCCTTGCGGACATAGCCCGCGCCCGTCCAGAGGGTGAGCAGGGCGGCGACCCAGAGCAGGACGGTGCCGGCCCCGTGCGTCGCAGGCGGCAGCCCGGGGCTGGCGATCAGCAGGGTCAGCGCCGCCATCTGCGCGGCCGACTTGTATTTCGCGATGCGGGTGACCGGCAGTGCGCCGCTGCCGGCCGTCTCGCGCAGGCCGGACACGACGAACTCGCGCGCGAGGATCAGCACGGCCGCCAGCGTGCCCCAGACCCCGAGGCCGCCCAGGCCCGCCAGCAGCAGCGCCGTCCCGTTCACCAGCACCTTGTCCGCGATCGGGTCGATCATGGCGCCGAAAGCGGTCACCTTCCCCTGCTGCCGGGCGAGGTAGCCGTCGAAGAAGTCCGTTGCGGCTGCGGCGACGAACAGCGCCGCCGCCCACCAGCTCTCGCCCGTTGCGAGCAGCAGCGCAAGCGGCGGAAGGGCCGCAATGCGCGAGAGACTGAGCAGGTTCGGCAGGCTGGGCATGGTCTGGGAATCGGCGCCTGAATACGCCCGCCGAGTATGCGCCGGCCACCCGGCTCGACGCAAGGACTTGACGGGCTTACCGTCTGGAACGAGACCCAAATCGAAAGGACCGCAGTCCGATGGAGCGAGACGACGCACAGCGGTTCCAACTGCTGAAGGCGGAGCTCGAAGAGGCTTTGCGTGAGGCGGAGGCGGGCGGCTTCTTCGAATTCGATACCTGTACCTTCGAACCGGAATTACAGACCGGCGACGCCCCTGCGAAGTCCCGGTCCGGCTGAACCGAACCCTATTCGACCGGCGAGATACCTGGACGACCGCGCCCGCATCTCCGACTGTTGCAAAACCGGTTGAATCCAAGTCCTACGCCCTGTCCGCAAAATCCGAACCGGACACCAATGCCTACAGATAGGGGATCAC
>JAJECZ010000271.1 GCA_022821735.1 Alphaproteobacteria bacterium
GGGCGCCGGAAACCGGATATAGCCTTCCGGTGTAAACACGACGGCCGCGTCCGGCGGCAGCCCGACCTTACAATTGTGGGCGAACAGCGGGATATCCGTGCGCAGATTGCCGGGGGTGCCCGGAATGTCGATGCAATAGCCGTCCCGCGGCCGGTCGAGACGGTCGATGAGGCGCAGATGCTGCTCGGCGGCGGCACCGGCCTTTGCGCTGACGATGGTCAACAGACCGCCGATGAGGCCACAAGCGGCAATCGTGTGAAGAACCTTCAGGAACCTCTTCAGACGAATTCTCAACTCGCCCCTCCAAACGGGTGCGCAACCACGGGCAGAATACCAGCCCCGCCTTTGGCGGCAGGTTCGAGGCCCGGATATCCCGATTGTGACTTGCGGCAGGGCTGATCGCCGGCAATGTTTCGGGAATGAGAGCGCGTGCTCCGGTGCGTCGCATCCCGAGGCTCCTCTTCCAGCGTCTTTCGCACCACCTCGGCCACGCTGTCGTCATTGATGCTCCGGGGACGGCCAGGCCGCGGTTCGTCCTGGAGCCCGTCCATGCCCTGCTCGGCGAACTGGTTGCGCCACTTCCTGGCGGTGGGGATTGTTGATGCCGAGCGTGTTGGCGATCTGCACGTTGTTCAGCCCGTCTGCTGCCAGCAGCACGATGTGAGCCCCCTCCGTCAGGCTCAGGGCAGGCTGCTGGCGCGGGGCGCTACTCGGGGTGAGGGAAAGGATGGGAGCGAGGCTCCCGGAACTCCCATGTATCTCGCTGCATAGCCATGGTTGGCTATGGTTGCTGTGGCGGAAGCGGACGGGTCGCCAAGGGCTTCCCGCCTTTACGCCGCCGCGCCGTGCTTATGGATGAACCGGCGCACACGCTCGACCGTGCGTTCCTTCAGCTCGGGCGGGGACGTCCACGGGAAGACGGTGATCTCGGCGTTCGGGGCCAGCGAGGCGACGTCCACCGAGGTCTGGTGCGGGTGGGCCGGCGTGTCGTCCGGCAGCACGAGGACCGGCGTCCGGCAGTTGGCGATCACGTCGCGCGGCACGCTGTAGAGGAAGTCGGGGTTCGTCCGGTAGAGATTGTGCAGATACCGGTCCACCGCGTCCTGCGTCAGGTCGGGCCGCTCCGCGAGCAGCCCGGGAGCCCACCCGTCCCGGCCGGACCGGTACATGACATCGGGGTCTTCCGGACGGTGCCCCACCGTCTGGCAGAAAACCGCCGCGGCGACGCGCCCGGGCGCCCGGTCGAGAAGCGTTCCGGCGAAACAGCCGCCGATGCAGTAGCCCATGAAGACGAATTCGCGGATGCCCAGATGATCCATCAGCCCGAGCTGGTCGTCGGCGAAGCCGCCCCACGGATCGTCCACGGCGAGTGGCCCCGTGCTCTCGCCGCCATTGGCGTTGCGCTGGTCCATCGTGATGCAGCGGAAGTCGTCCTTGAAGACCTCCATCGCGTTGATGACGGCGCTCGGCCAGTTGCTCATACGGGAGTTGAGGCCGCCGCCTGGAGTGACCAGAAGCGGAATGCCGCTGCCGACCTCATCGTAGTGGATGCTGACGTCGCCCCTCTCGTAGAACGGCATGGCTGTCTCCTCCCTGCAGTGGACTTGCCCCCGGCGTTGCCGGGGATTTGTCGCACGGCCCGGCCCGCCGGGAAAGCCGCACGGCCGGAGCGGCGCGCCGCCGGCGCCCGCACGCTTGCGGCTCCGGGGCGCGCGCATATGCTCGGCCGGACACCGGACAGGCAGGAGCCCGCAACCCGATGACCATGCCCGACACCGAAGAGCTGCTCGGCGGCATCAACCGCTGGGCCGCCATCGAGAGCAAGACGGACGACCGCGACGGCATCGCTCGGATGATGGCAACGGCCGAGGCGGATTTCCGCGCGGCCGGGCTGGTCACGGAGACGATTCCGGGCCGCGGCGGCTTCGGAGACCATCTGGCGGCGCGCGCACCCTGGGGCGGCGACGGGGAAGGCATTCTGGTGCTCTGCCATCTCGACACGGTGCACCCGGCCGGAACGCTGGCCGCCAACCCGCTGCGCACCGAGGGCGACAGGGCCTATGGACCCGGCATCTACGACATGAAGGGCGGCGTCTGGATCGCCCTGTCGGCGATCCGCTCCATTGCCGATGCGGGCGAGGAGACGCCGCTGCCGGTCCGCTTCCTGGTGGTGTCGGAGGAGGAGGTCGGCTCGCCCACCTCGCAATCCCATATCGTCGCGGCGGCGGAGCAGGCGAAATACGTGCTGGTGACGGAGCCGGCGCGCGACGGCGGATGCTGCGTGACCGGCCGGAAGGGGGCGGCGCGGATGAAGATCGTGGCGCGCGGAAAGCCCGCGCATTCCGGCGTGTCGCACCGGGACGGCGAAAGCGCGGTGCTGGAGATGGCCCGGCAGATCGTCGATCTGGAGGCGATGACGGACTACGAAACCGGCGTGACCGTCAATGTCGGGCTGCTCTCCGGCGGCACCGGCGTCAATGTCGTGCCGGAACACTGCGCGGCGGAGCTGGATATCCGCATGACCCGGCCGGAGGACGGCGCGGCCGCGGTGGCGAAGGTGCAGGCGATCAGGCCCTACAACCCCGCGGTCGAACTGACCGTCAGCGGAGGAATGAACCGGCCCCCATACCGGAAATCGAACGCCATCGCCTCGCTCTACGAACACGCCCGCGGACTGGCCTCCGAGATCGGCTTCGAGCTGGGCGAGACCTTCACCGGCGGCGGCAGCGACGGCAATTTCACCGCGCCGATTGCACCGACCCTGGACGGGCTGGGCGTCGACGGGGCCGGCGCGCACACGCTGGAGGAGCATCTCTACGTCTCCTCGCTGGTCCCCCGCATGATGCTGCTGCGCCGGCTCTTCCAGACATTGAATTAGGGTCGGGTGAGACTGCCCGGAAGGACCGCCTGCCTGGAAGACCGGTGCGGCGCCATATGTTGTCGGGCGTCGCGGTTGGACGCCGACAGGCGCGCTAAACTGTTGTGACCGCGCCGAATAGACAGACTGAAGGGCGGCGCCGAATAGCGGTGGTTGCTTGCCCGGCTTGTGACCACCGAGGCATCTCCCATAGCCTGTCATGATCGGATGCCGGAAGCCGTTCAGGCGAATTGGCTCGACGGAGGCGAGGATGAAACGCCAGCTCCACCTGAACCTGTTCATCTATGCCCGCGGCCACCACGAGGCGGCCTGGCGGCACCCCAGGGCTCCCAGGCGCGGGTTGCTGGACATCGACCATGTCGTCGAATGCGCGCGGAAGGCGGAAGCGGCGCACATGGACTCGATCTTCCTCGCCGATACGCTGGGGCTGGCGCCCGACGCGGACCGCACGGCCCGCATGTATCTGGACCCGTTCACCACACTGGCGGCGACAGCCATGGCGACAAGCCGTATCGGGCTCATCGGCACGGCTTCGACGACGCACTCCGAGCCCTTCAACATCGCGCGCATGTTCACCTCGCTGGACCACATCAGCCGGGGCCGGGCGGGGTGGAACATCGTGACGTCCTTCAGCATTGCCGGCGCCAACAATTTCGACAGCCGGGGCCGGCGCCCCCATGCCGACCGCTACGAGCGGGCGGAAGAGTTCGTGGAGGTCGCCAGGAAACTCTGGGACAGCTGGGCGGACGACGCCATCCTGGACGACCGCGAGGCCGGCTATTACTACCGCCGCGAACGGGTGAGGCCCATCGACCACCACGGCCCCCACTACGACGTGGCGGGGCCGCTGAACATCCCGCGCGGCCCCCAGGGGCGGCCGGTGCTCGTCCAGGCCGGGTCCTCGGACACCGGCAAGACCTTCGCGGCAAGGCACGCCGAGGCTGTCTTCACCGCCCATATGACCAAGGCGACCGCGCAGGAGTTCTACAAGGACCTGAAGACGCGAACGGTGGCGAGCGGGCGGCCGGCGGACCAGTGCCTGATCCTGCCCGGCATCAGCATGGTCATTGCCGGCACGGAGGCCGAGGCCAGGCGCATGGAGCGGGAGCTCAACGAGATGGCCGACGTCGAGTCGAGCCTCTCCCGCCTCTCGCAGCGCTTCGACGGGCACGACTTCTCGCATATCCCCCTCGACCGCGTGCTCACGGCCGGCGACTTCCCGGACCCCGCCGAGAATCAGAGTTCGCGCGGTCGCACGGAGCTGATCGTAGGCGCAGTCGAGCGCGAGAAACTTACGATGCGCCAGCTCCTGGGGAAGCTGGCCGGCGCGCGCGGGCACTTCGTCATGGCGGGAACGCCCGAGCAGGTCGCCGACACCATCGAAGAGTGGGTCGATGACGGAGCGGCCGACGGTTTCAACGTCATGCCGCTGCTTCTGCCGCACATGCTGGACGTATTCGCCGAAGAGGTCGTGCCGATCCTCAAGCGTCGCGGGCGCTTCCGCACGGAGTATGCCGGCACGACGCTACGCGACCATTACGGCCTGCAGCGGCCGTCGGCATAGCGCCGGACAATCGGGCAAGGGGGCCGCTTCGGGAGGTTTTCCAATGAGGAACACAGGACATGCCGGCGTGAGCGCGAACGCCGAAGCCGCAGGGCATATCGACGAAGCCATACGCGCGTTCACGCTCAATTTCGGCGACGCCAACGGCTACCTGACGCAAGCGCGCGAAGCCGATCCCGGCTGCGCGATGGCGGATATCCTGGAAGGCTGGCTCCTGGCGCTGACCAAGGACGGAGCGCAGCTGGCGCGTGCGCGGGAACTGCTCTCCGGCATCGCAGGGGCCGGACTGACGGAGCGCGAAACGCAGCATCTGGCAGCGGTGCGCCTCGCTGCGGAGGGCCGATGGCCGTCGGCCGTCGCCGTGCTCGACCGCCATTTGATGAACGATCCGCACGATCTGGCGGGCCATCAATGCGCCCTTCGCCTTGACGGCTATCTCGGCCGCTTCCATCGCGAGGCCGCCCGCGCCGCCCGCGCTTTGCCGTTCTGGTCGAAAGACGAGCCGGGCTACGGCACCATGCTGTCGTTCTACGGCTTCGGGCTTGAGGAGCTCGGGGACTTCGCCCGCGCGGAGGATGTCGCCCGCACCGCAGCAGAGCTCGAGCCCTACGGCTACTGGCCGCATCACACCGTCTCCCACGTGCTGGAGATGACCGGCCGGCCGGACGAGGGCGTGGACTG
This sequence comes from Alphaproteobacteria bacterium, assembly GCA_022821735.1. GTDB lineage: Bacteria > Pseudomonadota > Alphaproteobacteria > Bin95 > Bin95 > Bin95. Next base: position 5,124 of record JAJECZ010000271.1, read on the forward strand.
GATGGACGGCCGCCTGCCCTATTGGGCCGGTCCGAAGTGCAACAACCGGGTCCATATCTGGTGGCACAAGGCGCTGTTCCACATCGAGCTCGGCGAGTTCGAGGAGGCGCTCGCGCTCCATGACGACGAAATCCTGCCTGCGATGCGCGTGGCCGGCACGCAGCTCTGCAACGCCGCGTCGCTGCTCTGGCGGCTGGAGACGCTCGGTTGCGAGGCGGGCGAACGCTGGAGCCGCCTGCTGCCGCTCTGGCAGGGGCTGCTCCCCGGCATGACGAGCCCGTTCAACGAGGTCCATGCCGCAATGACGGCGCTGCGCGCGGGCGACAGGGCCGCCTACGAGACGGTGCTGGACGGCATGAAACGGACGGCCGCCGCGAACAGCGAGATCGCGCCCGCCTACCGGGACATCTCCATCCCCGTCGCCGAGGCGATGGCGTGTTTCACCGATGGCGACTATGCCGGCGCGGTTGACGGCCTGCTCACGGCCGAAGCCCATCTCTGGCGCATGGGCGGCAGCATTGCGCAGCGCGATCTGGTGATGTGGACGCTCGCCGCGGCAGCGGTCCGCGCGGGCCAGCGCAACGTCGCGCTGGCGCTCGCCAACGAACGGCTGGCGCTCAGGCCCGGGAGCGCCGCGAACCGCCGCTTTCAACAGGAGGCCCGGGCCATCGCCGCCTGACGCCCGCCGCTCCATGTCGGACAACTCTGTCCAGGCCGCGACGGCGGGACTGAACACCCGGTCTATCCGGTTTGCGCGATCGCAACAGGCTGGCGCGCTTATCGGCACAGGGCGTTTCCGGTTTCCTTTGCGATTTCGTCAAGCGGCGCCTTTTCCGTCAGCGTTTCGAGAAAGGCGACGAGATCGACCCGTTCGCGCGCGCTCAGGTCCAGGCGGCGCAGAATCCGCTCGCCTCCGGCGTGCAGCCGTTCTTCGTCGATCGTCGAATAGTGGTGGGCGACGTCGGCGAGCGTTTCGAGGCTGCCCGCATGCATGTAGGGCGCGGTGAGCGCCGCATTGCGCAGGCCCGGCACCCGGAATTCGCCGAAATTGCTTTGGCGCAGCCGGACATGGCGGGTCTTGACGGCCGTGGCGCGTTGCGGATCGTCGTTGAAGCGGCCGAGCAGGGTGTACGGACTCCGGCGTAATTTGCGGATTCCGCCATGCCGGCCGGGATCGACGCGGCCGGGTTCGACGAAATGCGGCACGCCGGCATCGGCGAACTCGCCGTTGGTAAAGGCGGGGCCGAAATGGCAGAAGGCGCAATTGCCCGTTCCGACGAACAGGCGCAGGCCGCGCTTGGCGGCCGCGGGATAGCGGGCCTGGCCGGCCGCATCGCCCAGCGCCAGCGCGTCGCGGAAATCGTCGAACGGCGTGCGCCCGGTGACCTGCGTTTCCAGGAACGATGCGAGCGCCTTGCCGAGATCGACGAAAATCCGTGTGTCGTCCGCGCCGGGCGCTTCGCCGAATGCGCGCCGGTAGCCGCAGGAAAGCTGCCGGTCGGAGCGGACCAGCCGCGCCGCGCCGCCGGAGCCGACGCCCATCTCGCGGCCGTCGAGCAGGGGCCGCAGGTTTTGCGCCCACAGCGAATCCTGCGCCCCGTCCCAGCCGAACCAGCGGTTGAACCGAAGGTTGAACAGGGCGGGCGCGTTGCGGTCGAC
>JAJECZ010000099.1 GCA_022821735.1 Alphaproteobacteria bacterium
CCGACGATGTCCGGCTCGCCATGGCCGTACCAGGCGAGCATGTTGATCTCGGTCGTCGAGGCCCAGGCGCGGCCGACGAACGGGGCGCTGAGCGCCGTCGCGCCTGTCGCCATAAGCACCTTGCGGCGCGTCAGATTCACCTTTTCGCTCATCGTATGACCTCCCGTTGGATGCTTGCGGTATCCAAACCCGAAATGGGCATTGCGGCAAGGAACATCTTTGACTGCACAGCCAATCGGCCGCAAGTTTCCCGCCGTGACGCTTCGGGAATTCCATAAGCTCTTCAAGGCGCCGGGCCCGGTCGTACTGCCCGTGATCCATGCACTGGACGCGGGACAGGTAAACGAGAACATCCGCATACTGGTTGGCGAAGGCGCCCCGGGCTGTTTCCTGATCAACCACGATTTCGGCATCGAGCCGTTTCTGCCCGTCATCGGCGAGGTCCGCAGCGCGTGGCCGTCGCTCTGGATGGGGGTCAACTTCCTGTCCGTCACGGGCCGCGACGCGTTCCCGATTCTGGGCGAACTGGAGACGTCGGACTGCCCGATAGATGCATACTGGGCCGACGATGCGCGGATCGACGAGACCGGGCAGGATCTGTCCGAGGCCCGGCAAATCGCCGCCGTGCGGGCGGCCAGCGGATGGCAGGGGCTCTATTTCGGCGGCACGGCGTTCAAGAAGCAACGCCCCGTGGAGCCGGCGCGCTGGCAGGACGCCGCGCGCGAGGCGGTCCCCTTCATGGACGTCGTCACGACCTCGGGGGTCGCAACCGGGGAAGAGGCCGATCTGCGGAAAGTCCGCGACTTCAGGGCCGGCACAGGCGACGCGCCGCTCGCGCTGGCCTCGGGCGTCACGCCGGAGAACGCTCGAAACTATGCCGACGCGGACGCCTTCCTGGTCGCCACCGGGATCAACCGGCCGGGCGATTTCTACAATATCGATCCCGCACGGCTGGCGCGGCTGATGCGGATCGCCTGGGAGATCGGCAGCCATGGATAAGGGCCCCCGCGACGACCGCTGGTATCTGCGGCTGATGGCGCCGAACACCAAGGGCGGGAGGTTCGCCTGGCTGGACCCCACGTCCATCTACATCAACAGGGCCGCGTTTCACGACCTGCTGGACGACCTGCACGCCGACCTGGAGGGTATCGAGATCGATGTCGTCGCGGGGCTGGACGCAATGGGCTTCGTTCTGGGAGGAGCCCTGGCGGCAAGGCGGGGTGTCGGGTTCCTGCCGATCCGCAAGGCCGGCAAGCTCTGCGTCGATACGGACAGCGTGGCCTTTACGAACTACTCGGGCCGGACCCAGGACATGGAGATGCGCCTGCCGGCCTTCGCTCCGGCGACGAGGGTCCTGCTGGTCGACCAATGGATCGAGACCGGCGGGACAATGGAAGGCGCCATTGCCCTCGTCGAACGTCAGAAGGGCCGGGTCGCCGGTCTGGCCGCCATCGCCATCGAAAGCACGGAGCGCACCGCAGCGTTCCGCGAGAAGTATCGTTGCGTCTCCGCCGTCCTGCCCGGCTCGCACTGGCAGCGGGAGTGCGATGCCCAAATTCTGTCGAGCTTCGCCGAATATCGGCCGGAACACGCGTTTCCGGCACTGACGGGCGGCAGCCGGCCGCCCCCTCACGACGGCTCGTAGGCGAGGTTGGGGGCGAGCCAGCGTTCGGCTTCGGCGAGCGCCATGCCCTTGCGCCGGGCGTAGTCCTCCACCTGGTCGCGGTCGATCCGTCCGACGCCGAAATATCCCGCCTCCGGGTGTGAAAAATAGAGGCCGGAGACCGAGGCCGCGGGGGTCATGGCGCAGCTTTCGGTGAGCGCCATGCCGGCGTTGCGCTCCGCATCGAGCAGCCGGAACAAGGTGCGCTTTTCCGTGTGGTCCGGGCAGGCGGGATAGCCGGGAGCGGGGCGGATGCCGCGATAGGCTTCGGCGATCAGTTCCTCGTTGGACAGGCATTCGTCGGGCGCATAGCCCCAGAGATCGCGACGCACGCGCTCGTGCAGGCATTCGGCAAAGGCCTCCGCAAGCCGGTCGCCGAGCGCCTTCGCCATGATGGCGCTGTAGTCGTCGCGCCCGGTCTCGAAGGCCCGCGCGCGGTCCTCGATGCCGCCACCGGCCGTCACCGCGAAGATGCCGATATAGTCGGGCGTTCCGGGCGGGGCCACGAAATCCGCAAGCGCGAGATTGGAGCGAGCCCGCCGGCCGCGCTGCATCTGCTGGCGCAGCGTGCGGAGCGTCGCGACTCGTTCGGAGCGGCCCTCATCGGCAAAGAGCGCGATGTCGTCCGCGCCGTCGCGGTTCGCCGGCCAGAAGCCCGCGACCCCGCGCGGCCGGGTCCAGTCCTCGGAAATGAGCCGGTCCAGCATCGCCAGCGCGTCGGCATGGAGGCTGCGCGCCGCCTCGCCGACCTCCGCATCGTCGAGGATGTCGGGGAAGCGCCCCGCCAGCTCCCAGGCGGCGAAGAAGGGCTGCCAGTCGATGTAGCGGGCAAGCTCCGCCAGGTCCCAGCCGTCGAATACCCGGACACCGGGAGCGGTCGGGACCGGCGGCGCATACGCACTCCAGTCGATCTCCATGCCGTTGGCGCGGGCTTCCTCCAGTGTTGCGCGCGGCCGCCGCCCGCCGGACTTCCCGTGCGACTCGCGCAGGCGGTCGTAGTCGGCGCGGATTTCGCCGGCATAGTCGGCGCGGCGGTCGGGCGACATAAGCGTGCCGACGACGCTGACGGCGCGGGAGGCGTCGGTGACATGCACCAGCGGGCCGTCATAGTTGGGCGCGATGCGCACGGCCGTGTGCGCCTTGCTGGTCGTCGCCCCGCCGATCAGCAGCGGCAGTTCGAAGCCCTCGCGCGCCATCTCGGCGGCGACGAAGCACATCTCGTCCAGGCTCGGCGTAATCAGCCCGGAGAGGCCGATAATGTCCACGCCCTCCCGCCGCGCCGTTTCCAGGATGCGGGCGGAGGGCGTCATCACGCCGAGGTCGACGATCTCGTAATTGTTGCACTGGAGCACGACACCGACGATGTTCTTCCCGATATCGTGGACATCGCCCTTGACGGTGGCGAGCAGCACCTTGCCGGCCGAGGAGGAGTCCGCGTCCTCCTTCTCGGCTTCCAGGAAAGGGGTGAGCCAGGCGACGGCGCGCTTCATGACGCGCGCGCTCTTGACCACCTGCGGCAGGAACATCTTGCCCTCGGCGAACAGGTCGCCCACATGGTTCATGCCGGCCATCAGCGGCCCCTCGATCACCGCCAGCGGCCGCCCGAGCGCCAGCCGGGCCTCCTCGACATCCTCCTCGATCCACTCGGCAATGCCCTGCGTCAGCGCGTACGACAGGCGCTCGTCCACCGGCAGGCTGCGCCATGAAAGGTCGGCGGTGGCCTCCTTCGACCGGCCCCGATAGCTCTCCGCGAGTTCGACAAGGCGCTCGGTCGCGTCCGTGCGGCGGTTGAGCAGCACGTCTTCCACCGCCTCGCGCAACTGCCCGGGAATGTCCTCATAGACCGGCAGCCGCCCCGCATTGACGATCGCCATGTCCAGCCCGGCGGGAATGGCGTGGTATAGGAAGGCCGCGTGCATGGCCTCGCGGACGGTGTCGTTGCCCCGGAAGGCGAAGGAGACATTGGAGAGGCCGCCGGAGACCTTGGCATAGGGTAGGTTCGCCTTGATCCGCCGCGTCGCCTCGATGAAGGCGACGGCGTAGTCGTCATGCTCCTCGATCCCGGTCGCCACGGCGAAGATGTTGGGGTCGAAGACAATGTCTTCCGGCGGGAAGCCGGCTTCGTCCACCAGCAGGCGGTAGCTGCGCTCACAGATCGCGAATTTGCGCGCGGCCGTCTCCGCCTGGCCCTCCTCGTCGAAGGCCATGACCACCGTCGCCGCCCCGTAGCGGCGGATGCGCCGCGCCTGGTCGAGGAACGGCCCCTCGCCCTCCTTCAGGCTGATCGAGTTCACAATGGCCTTGCCCTGGACGCATTTCAGCCCGGCCTCGATCACCGACCATTTCGACGAATCGATCATGATCGGCACGCGGGCGATGTCCGGCTCGCCGGCGATCATGTTGAGGAAGACGGTCATGGCGCGCTCGCTGTCGAGCATGCCCTCGTCCATATTGACGTCGATGACCTGCGCGCCGTTCTCGACCTGCCGGCGGGCCACGTCCAGCGCCGCCTCGTAGTCCCCGGCCTCGATCAGACGACGGAAGACCGCCGAGCCGGTGACGTTGGTGCGCTCCCCGATATTGACGAAGCGGGCGCTGGCGCGCGCGTCGCGTTCACTCATGCCGCCGCGACGAAGGGTTCGAGCCCGGCGAGCCGCATGCGCCGCTCCATCCGGGGCGGCTTGCGCGGGGTCACGCCCGCCACGGCTTCGGCGACGGCGGCGATATGCGCGGGCGTGGTGCCGCAGCAGCCGCCGACCAGGTTCACCAGCCCGTCCCGCGCCCAGGCGCCCAGATGGCGGGCGGTCGTCTCCGGCGTCTCATCATAGCCACCGAAGGCATTGGGCAGGCCGGCATTGGGATAGGCGGAGATCAGCGTGTCCGCGACGCGCGCCATGTCGGCGAGGAAGCCGCGCATCTGCTCCGCCCCGAGCGCGCAATTGAGGCCGACGGCGAAGGGCGCGGCATGGCGCACCGAATACCAGAAAGCCTCCGGCGTCTGGCCGGACAAGGTACGTCCGGAGAGGTCCACAACCGTGCCGGAGACGAGGACCGGCAGGCGGGTGCCGCGCGCCTCGAACGCCTCCTCGACGGCGTAGAGCGCCGCCTTGGCGTTCAGCGTGTCGAACACCGTCTCGACGGCCAGCAGGTCCGCCCCGCCGTCGATCAGGCCCTCGGCGGCTTCGCGGTAGGCGGCGCGGAGCGTGTCGAAATCGACGTTGCGCGCCGCCGGGTCCTCGACATCGGGAGAGATCGAGGCGGTGCGGTTGGTCGGCCCGATGGCGCCCGCCACCCAGCCCGGCCGGCCGTCCCGGCGGCCGTCCACGGCGGCGCGGGCGATCCGGGCCGCCGCCTCGTTGATCTCGCGGGCGAACTCCTCCATGCCATAATCGGCGAGCGCGACCCGGGTGGCATTGAAGCTGTTGGTCTCGAGAATGTCGGCGCCGGCGTCCAGGAAGGTGCCGTGGATGTCCGCGACGGCGTCCGGCTGCGTCAGGTTCAGCAGGTCGTTATTGCCCTTGAGGTCCCGGTCCCAGCCGGCGAAGCGCGCGCCGCGGAAGTCGGCCTCCTCGAAGCCGAGCTGCTGGATCATGGTCCCCATCGCGCCGTCGAGAACGAGGATGCGTTCCCCGGCCGCCGCCTCCAGCGCCGCCGTGCTGTCTTTCGTCATTGCCTTCGATACCGCCTTTGGGCCGCCCGTTCCGGGCCGCCGAGAGGTATAGCCGCTTCCTCCGAACGCGCAAGCCGGGCCGCCCCGGCCGGGTGTCGGCAGGCAGCAAACATGCTAAGCGGAACGGGCCATGAAACTCCTCGCTGTCCTTGCCCGTATAGCCCTGCTCCTGCCCCGCCGCCGATGGACGCCCGGTAATCAGCGCGCGCCCGGTCGCAGGCACGTGCCCGCGCCGGGGGCCGGCAGCGTCATCACCGGCAAGGCATGGGTGACGGACGGCGACGGACTCCGGGTTTCCGGCCACAGGGTCCGCTTCGCCGGCCTCGACGCACCGGAACTCGACCAGTGGGCGAAGCACCGGGACGGAACCTGGTTCAAGCACGGCAGACGGGTCAAGCGTGCGCTCATCCGCGCGGTCGGGGGCCGGTACGTCGAGGTCACCGTGGAAGGAAGCGACCAGTACGGCCGCGTGCTGGGCCGGGTCACCTGCGACGGCAAGGATGTCGGCGCCTGGCTCGTCCGCAACGGCCATGCCGTCGCCGCTTACGGCGACCGATACAAGGACATTGAGAACGAAGCCCGCCGCGAAGGCCGAGGCCTTTGGAGCCACGACGTAGCTTTCGACCCGCGCTACTGGCGGCGGAGGCAGGCGGGGCGGGGATAAAGCCGCGCCGCGCCGCGCCGGCCTGCCATGTGGGCCGACTGCCGGACCCACTCCAATCGAACATCAGGGCAATCGGAGCAAGTCCCCCTCAGCCCCCGGCCTTCCTCCGCGACTCGTAGAGGTCGATCAGCTTAAGTGCGTCGGCGGCGTCCATGCGGCC
>JAJECZ010000247.1 GCA_022821735.1 Alphaproteobacteria bacterium
GCGAGCGTGAGATGGACGAGCGTGCTGCGGCCCACCATGCGCACCGCGTCGATCCGGGCTTCGGCTCCGGCGCTTTCCGGGCCGCCGATGCGGATCGCCTCGGGCCGGACCAGCACCTGCACGGCACACCCGTCCGAGAAGCCGGGAGCGGCCACGGACCCCAGCGGCGTTTCCACCCGCTCTCCCGCCACGAGCCCGTCGAACCGGTTCACCTCGCCGAGAAAGGCCGCGACGAAAGGCGATGCGGGCTCGCAATAGATCTCTTCCGGCGCGCCGTTCTGGACCACCCGCCCCTCTCGCATCACCACCACCCGGTCGGCCATCATCATGGCTTCCTCGGCATTGTGGGTGACGAACAGCGTCGCCGCCCCGCTGGTCTTCAGCAGGTGCATGGCATCGTCACGCACCCGGCCGCGCAGTTCCGGGTCGAGGCCGGAGAACGGCTCGTCCAGCAGCACCAGATAGGGCTCCGGCGCGAGCGCGCGGGCGAGCGCGACGCGCTGCTGCTGGCCGCCGGAAAGAACATGGGGGTAGGAGCCGGCATAGGCGGCCATGCCCACCTTTTCCAGCAATTCGTCGGCCCGGCGGCGCTGGTCCCGGCGCGCGAGGCCGTTCAGGCCGAAGGATACGTTGTCCCGCACCCTGAGATGCGGAAAGAGGGCGTAGTCCTGGAACATCATCGAGACCCGCCGCTGCTCGGGAGGCACCGTCCGCCCGGTGCCGGTCACGGTCTCGCCGGCGATGACGACCTGCCCGGCCGCCGGGCGCTCCAGCCCGGCCACGAGCCGCAATGTCGTGGTCTTGCCGCAGCCGGACGGTCCGAGCAGGCACACGATCTCGCCTGCATCCACCGCAAAGCTCACGCCATCCAGCACGGCCTCGCCGTCATAGCCGTGCTCGAGACCCTCGACTTGCAGAGTGGGTGCGCTCATTCCCGCCGTTCCGCTCAGATGACCGCCGTCAGGCCGTCGATGATCCACCCTACCGGCCGCCAGATCAGCCAGTCCACCGGATCGAATCCCACGCCCGCCGCGGACAGCAGCCAGGGCAGCACGAACAGCACGAAGACGACAAGAAAAATCCCGGTGCGCTCAAAGGGCGGGAGCAGGCTGCCGATGCGGCCCGGCAGCAGCGCCGTCAGGATACGCCCGCCGTCGAGCGGCGGTACCGGCAGCATGTTGAAGACGGCAAGTATGGCGTTCAGTATCACGCTCTTCCTGGCGGTCTCAATGAGCCAGTCGCGGCCCGGCATGTCCGGGGTCCAGCCCACGGCCTGGAGAGTGACAAGCGAGAGAACGCAAAGCGCAAGATTAGCGGCCGGGCCGGCCGCCGCCACGAGCGCCATGCCGAGCCGGATGGGCTGGAGCCGGCTGAAATCGACCGGCACCGGCTTTGCGTATCCGATGAGGAACGGGGCGCCGGTCGCCAGCAGCAGCCCCGGCAGCAGCAGGGTCCCGAAAGGGTCGATGTGCCGGACGGGGTTGAGCGTGACCCGGCCGAGCCGCCGGGCGGTGTCGTCGCCAAGCTTCCATGCGGCCCAGCCGTGGGCGGCCTCGTGGCAGCCGACGGCCAGGATCAGCGGCAGCGCCCAGACCGAGACCTGGTAGGCGAACTGCTCCAGCGACAGGCCGCTCACGGTGCGGCCAGCCAGTCCCGGGCGCGCCGCCAGCGCTGCATCGCCGCCGCCGTCATCGTGCCGGCCGCACGGGCGACCGCCGTCATCTCGGCTCCGTCGCCGTTGCAGTGGAGCGCTATGTCGCAACCGGCGTCGAGCGCCCGGCGGGCCCGCTGGCCGAGCGGCCCGTCGAGTGCGCGCATCGAGAGGTCGTCGGTGAGCAGAAGCCCGTCGAAGCCGATCCGTCCGCGCACGATGTCCGCGATCACCGCCGGCGAGAGCGTCGCCGGCAACGCGGCGTCCCAGTCGCGGTAGAGCACATGGGCGGTCATGCCCACCGGCAGGTCGGCGAGGGCGGAAAAGGCCGCGACGGAAGGCTCGTCGGCATCGGTTTCCGGCAGGGTCTCGTGGCTGTCGCCCCGGGCCCGGCCGTGCCCCGGCAGGTGCTTCAGCACCGGCAGCACGCCGGCGTCCCGCAGGCCCTCGGCATAGGCGCGGGCATGGGCGGCCACGACAGCGGGGTCGCTGGAGAAGGCGCGTTCGCCGATCACCTCATGGGTCACGCCGGGGGCATGGACGTCCGCGACCGGGGCGCAGTTCACGTCGATGCCGAGCCCGGCCAGCATGTCGCCGATGGCGTGCGCCGTCTTCCGCGTCTTCCCGACCGGTCCCCGGGCGAGGCGTGCGGCGGAGGGGAAGGCCGGCCAGTGCGGCGGGGCGAGCCGCGCCACGCGCCCGCCTTCCTGGTCGATCAGCACGGGCGTATCGCCGTCGCCCACAGCATCGCGCAGTTCGGCGGTCAGCCGGCGGATCCCGGTCGGATCCGTCAGGTTGCGGTCGAAGAGAATGAAGCCGAGCGGGTCCGCGTCGCGGAAGAAGTCCCGCTCCGAGGCCGTGAGCGCAGGGCCGGCGCAGCCGAAGACGGCCGCAAGCGGCGTTCTGCGCGGCCCGGTCCGCTCAGCGGACGATGAAGCAATCGACATTGCGCGCTTTCAACTGTTCGCAGACGAGCTGCGCGAGCGCCGGCGTCGAGACCGGCCCTGCACGGACGCGCACGACCCCCTCGCCGGCGACGAACTGCGCGTCCATGCGGCCGAGCAGGTCGCCGTGGCGTTTCTTGAGGGCCTCCCATGCCTCGCGGGCGGCGGCATCTGTGCCGAACGCGCCGAGCTGCACGGAAACTTCGTCCGCGGCCTCCTGCACCGGACCTGGCGGGGGCCTTCGCGGCGCGGGCGGGGCCGCGGCGACTGCGCTGCCGTCCCGCGGGGCCGGCACCGGCATGGGTGCGGTCTTCCTGTCGGGTTCCGCCGGAGCGGGCGCCGGCGCCGGGGCCGGTATCACCGGCCGGGGCGCCTCCGGCAACGGGCCGATGGTTTCGGGCACCGCTCCCGGTCGGCCGCGCACAAGCGCTTCGTAGATCTGGACATCCTGATGGTCGACATTGAGGCCCCCCGGGTCCTTCGGCGCGACCTTGTAATCCCCCTCGGGCGCCGTAACCACGGGAAGGTCGGCGTCGCTCGATCCGAGCAGCGTCCGGTAGCCGAACCACAGCAACGCGCCGAGCGCGACGACCGACAACACGCCCAGGCCGGCCAACCGGAGCGTGTGGCGTCGGCTGTCGGGCGCCGCCACGGCCCTACATCCGTTCCACCGGCTCGACGCCGAGCGTCCGGAGCCCCCCGGCGATCACGATCGCGGTCGCGCGGACAAGCGCCAGCCGGGCGCGCGTCCCGGCCGGATCGTCGTCCTGGATGAAGCGCAGCCGCGCATTCTCCCGGCCCTTCGTCCAGAGCGCATGGAAATCGGTCGCGGCGTCCATCAGGTAGAAGGCCGCGCGGTGCGGCTCATGCGCCTCGGCAGCCGATTCGACCGTATGCGGCCAGGCCGCAAGCCGGCGGATCAGCGCCAGTTCCTCGGGCGCTTCCAGATGCGCCAGATCGTCCGCGCCCGCCGGCCCGATCCCCTCTCCGTGGCGCAGGACCGAACAGCAGCGGGCATGGGCGTACTGGACATAGAACACCGGGTTGTCGCGCGACTGCGCCACCGCCTGGGCGAGATCGAAATCGAGCGGCGCATCGTTGCGCCGGGTGAGCATCAGGAAGCGCAGCGCGTCCCGCCCGACCTCCTCCACCACTTCGCGGAGCGTCACGAAATCGCCGCTGCGCTTCGACATGCGCACCAGTTCGCCGCCACGCAGCACGCGCACGAGCTGGCAGAGCTTCACGTCGAGCCTGGCATCGGTCGCGGCCGCCACCGCCGCCTGCATCCGCTTGACATAACCGCCATGGTCGGCGCCCCAGACGTCGATGAGTTCCTCGAAGCCGCGCGCCGCCTTGTCCATGTGGTAGGCGATGTCGGAGGCGAAATAAGTCCAGCCGCCGTCGGACTTCTTCAGCGGGCGGTCCACATCGTCCCCGGCCCGGGTCGAGCGGAACAGCATCTGCCGCCGGCCGGGCTCCCAACCGTCCGGCTTTCTGCCCTTGGGCGGCTCCAGCACGCCCCAATAGACGAGCCCCTTTTCCTCCAGCCCGGCAACGGCTCGCTCGACGCCGCCGGACTCGACGAGCGCGCGCTCGGACGCGAACACGTCCTGCTCGATGCCGGCCGCCGCCAGGTCCTCGCGGATGGCCTTCATCATCGCGGCCACGGCGCGCTCGCGGAACGGCGCCAGCCACTCGGTTTCGGCGGCGTCCCGGTAGCGGTCGGCGAACTCCTCCGCGAGCGCGGCGCCCACGGGCTTCAGGTAGTCGCCCGGATACATCTCCTCCGCCATCGGGCCCGGCGCCGCGCCCAGCGCCTCCAGATAGCGGTGATGGACCGAGCGGGCGAGCGCATCCACCTGCGCGCCCGCATCGTTGATGTAGTACTCGGTCGTGACCTCGTAGCCGGCCCTGGCGAGCAGGCGGGCGAGCGCATCGCCGAACACGGCGCCGCGCGCATGGCCGACATGCAGCGGCCCGGTCGGGTTGGTGGAGACATACTCGACATTGACCCGCCGCCCGGCGCCGAGGTCCGAGTCTCCGTAGGACCCGCCGGCCGCGAGGATTCCGGGAATCTTCGCCTGCCAGAAAGCCGGCGTCATGCGCAGGTTGACGAAACCGGGGCCCGCGACCTCCGCGCTGGCGATCCGCTCGTCGGCGCGAAGCCGCCCGGCAAGCGCTTCCGCCAGGTCGCGCGGCTTCATGCCGGCGGCGCGCGCCGCCGCCAATGCCGCATTGGTGGCGAAATCCCCGTGCGCCGGGTCGCGCGGCAGCTCCACGCCGGCGGTACAGGCGTCGATCCCGTTGCCGGCTTCGCAAAGAGCGGCGCCGACGGTGCGTCCGAGCTCGCGAAAGACACTCATCCCGGTCACCGGTCCCGGCCGCCGAGGCGGTCATGCTCGCGGAAAGCGAAGCGGTCGGTCATGCCGGCAATATAGTCCGCGACGATGCGTGCCGTCCGGCAGGCGTCCGCGCCGTCCGTGCGGCTCCGCCATTCCGGGGGCAGCGCTCCGGGCCGGGCGAACAGCGCGCCGAACAGGTCCGTCACCACGACCCTTGCCCGCTCGGTCTCCGCCGCCACATGCGGATGGCGGTAGAGCCGCTCGCGCAGGAAGCCCTTGAGCGCCTGCTCGGTTTCCACCATGGCGTCCGAGAAGGCGACCAGCGCGCGCCCCGCTCGGCGGACATCGTCGGCGCTCTCCGGCCGGGCCTCGGCGAGCCGCCGGCGGGTCTCGTCCACCGTGTCGGCAACCATGGCCCGCACGCCCCGGCGCACGGTCTCGTGGATGAGGCGCGCCGGGGGCAACGGTCCGTAGCACGCTTCCACCTCGGCGAGCGCCGGGCCGAAGAGCGGCAGGCCGCGCAGGTCGTCGAGGCCGATCAGTCCGGCGCGCACGCCGTCGTCGATATCGTGGTTGTCGTAGGCGATGTCGTCGGCGAGCGCGGCGACCTGCGCTTCGAGGCTGGGCCACTCCTCCAGCCGGAGTTCCAGGTCGCGGTCCAGGTTCGCAACGGGCGCCGGAACGGCGCCGGGCGCGACCGGCCCGTTGTGCTTGGCAAGGCCCTCCAGCGTCTCCCAGGTCAGGTTGAGTCCGTCGAAGGCGGCGTAGCGGGCCTCCAGCCGGGTGACGATGCGCAGCGTCTGCACATTGTGGTCGAAGCCTCCGAAGCCGCCGAGAGCCGCGTCGAGCGCGGCTTCGCCCGCATGGCCGAAAGGGGTGTGCCCGAGATCGTGCGCGAGCGCCAGCGTCTCCGCCAGCGTTTCCTCGAGCGCAAGGCTCCGGCAGATGCCGCGCGCGATCTGGCCGACTTCGAGCGAGTGCGTCAGCCGGCTGCGATAGTGGTCGCCCTCGTCGCAGACGAACACCTGGGTCTTGTATTGCAGGCGGCGGAAGGCGGCGGAATGGAGGATGCGGTCGCGGTCGCGCTGGAACGGCGTGCGGTCGCCGGTCTCCGGCTCCGGCCAGCGCCGGCCCCGCGCGTCGGACGGGACGGTGGCGTAAGGCGCAAGCGGGGCGTTCATCGCCGCCGGGCGGCCGCGCTGCCGCCTTCGTCCATCCTGTCCGTCATGCGCTGTCCTTTTCGGGGCTTCCGCCCGGACTCCCCGCCCGGCGGCGCGCCGGAACATAGCACCGGCGGGCGGGGCGGGGCCAGCCGCGCCGTATTCGTTCCTGCGCGGCCGGACCGGTCAGGCCCCCCGGAAGTTCGGCGGGCGCGCCTCCCGGAAGGCGGCGACGCCCTCGGCAAAGTCCTCGGTCAGTTCGGTCAGCATGACCTCTTCCGTGTCCATATGGATGGCGGCCCCGGCGAGCGCGCCGGCGACGGCGTTCACGGTGGTCTTGGTCATGCGCAGCGGCACCGGCGGCATGGCCGCGGCGCGGGTGGCGAGTTCCAGCGCGCGCGCCGCCGCCTTGCCGTCCTCCACCACATCCTGCGCCAGCCCCCAGGCGAGCGCGTCGGCGGCCTCGATGCGGTCGTTGCCGAGGCAGAGGATCTGCTTGGCGCGGGCCGGGCCCACCAGCGCGACAAGGCGCGGGATCGTGCCCCAGCTCATGGAGAGGCCGAGCGCCACCTCCGGGGCGCGGAAATGCGCGCCGGCGCCCATCACGCGAAGGTCGAAGGCGGCCGCCAGCGCAAGCCCGCCGCCGATGGCGAACCGCTCCACGGCAGCAACGGTGAACTGCTCCAGCCCCTCCCAGGCCGCGCAGAGGCGCTTGCCGGCCCCGGCCGCATGGCGCCGGGCGAGCATCGGCTTGTCGCGGCGCATCTCCATCGCGGGGTCCGCAAGGTCGCGCCCGGCCGAGAAGCCGCTGCCGTCGGGCGTGCGCAGCACGATGGCGGAGGTTTCGAGGTCGTTCCTGAAGCCCAGCGCAACTTCGGTCAATTCCTCTATCGCCCTGAGCGACAGCGGGTTCAGCCGGTTGCCGCGGTCGAAGGTGACGGTCGCGACGCGGCCCTCGCGGGCAACGGTGACATAGTCGTGAGCCATGGCGGAACGGTCCTTGCAGGTTGCATGGGAAGCGGGGTCAGAAGCCGAGAGCCTGCGGGATGTCGCGGAAACGGTCCACGACGCATGCCGCGCCGCTCAGCCGGCCGTAGCCGAAGCTCACCCCGACGAAGGTTGTGCCGGCGCCGCGTGCGGCCTCTTCGTCATTTGCCGAGTCGCCGACCATGGCGGAGGCCCCGGGCCGGCCGCCGAGCGGCGCCAGGCAGGCGAGCAGATGGCGCGGATCGGGCTTGCGGAAACGGGTGCGGTCGCCGCCGACCAGCACCGCGAACCTGTCCGCGATGCCGAGCGCGGAAAGCGTCCGGACGGCGGCGGCCTGCGGCTTGTTCGTGCAGACGCCCAGACCGAGGCCGGCCGCCGCCATCCGCGCCAGCGTCTCCGCGACGCTTGGATAGAGCCGCCCCAGGACAGGTTGGCCGGGATCGACATAGGCTGTCGAGAAGGCGCGCTCGCCACGGTCCAGCGCGCACTCGTCCAAGGGTCCGCCGCGCAGCGCGAAGGCGCGCTCGACGGCCTTGCGGGCGCCGTCGCCGATAAGGCGCGCAGCCTCCTCGTCGGTGACCGGTTCGAGACCCTCGCCGGCCAGTGCGGCGTTCGCCGCGAAGGCGATGTCCGCGGCGCTGTCCACCAGCGTGCCGTCGAGGTCGAAGATGACGGTGTCGATTGTCATATTCCGCAACAAAGCTTGAACCGCAGACGATTGTGCCACAGTGAGTTTCGCATAGTTTTGGGCCGGGATCGCAGACCGGAGGGATGGACATGGCGCAGCGGGCGCTGGCGGCGGCGGTGCTGGCGGCAGGCAGGGGCGAACGCATGCGCTCATCGAGGCC
>JAJECZ010000340.1 GCA_022821735.1 Alphaproteobacteria bacterium
AGCGGCAGGCCGGCTTCCGGCCAGTCGCAGGAAACCAGCCTGCCGGTGTGGGACATTGTGATGAAGGCGGTGCGCAGGTCCGGGCCGCCGAAGCAGATATTGGTCGTGTAAGGGTCCGGCATCGGCACATGCTCCAGCCCCGACCCGTCGGCCCGGACGACGGAGATGCCGGGGTCCATCAGGGTGGCGACGCAGATGTTCCCGGCCGCATCCAGCGCCAGGCTGTCCAGCATGCGGTAGCCATGGGTCTGGTTGACCAGCCGCCCGCCATGGGGGCTCGGCCAAGGATGCTTCTTCAGCACGCCCGGCGCCTCGATGTCGAACGCCCAGATGCGCCCGGTCTGGGTTTCGGCGACATAGACCACGCTGTCGTCGGGCGAGAGGCCGATGCCGTTCGGCGTGATGAGCGGGAAGGCCGCTTCGGTGATGAAGGAGCCGTCGGCGCGGGCATAGTGGATGCCGGTGCGGTCCCAGGCCCGCTCCCAGTCGCGGACCTTGCCGAGGTCGGTGAACCAGATGCCGCCTTCGCCGTCGAACACCAGGTCGTTCGGGCTCTTGAGCCGGCAGCCTTCGCATTCGGTGTAGAGCACCTCGACAGCGCCGGTCTCGAGGTCCACCGCCTCGATCCGGCCGCCGCTGTAGTCCCTCCCCTGCCCGACGGGGCGCATCCGCCCGCCCGACTCGTCGAGCCACTCGTTGCCGCCATTGTTGCAGAGATAGACCCGCCCGTCGGGCCCGAGCGCGGCGCCGTTCGGCCCGCCGCCGGGCTCCGCGACAATTTCCTTGTGTCCGTCGGGATGGACGCGCGTCAACGTGCCGCGACGGATTTCGACGAGGAGCACCGAGCCGTCCGGCATGGCGATCGGCCCTTCGGGAAACATCAGCCCGTCGGTGACGGTCCGCAATTCGGTCATGTCCGCTCCGTGGCAGCGTTTTCGGGCAATGACGGCGGGCGCTCAGGCGCCCTTGAAGACGGGCCGGCGCTTTTCGAGGAAAGCAGTGACGCCCTCGGCATGGTCGTCCGTGGTCATCGACACCGCCATATGCTCGCCCTCCCACTGCAATTGCTGCTCCATGGGCGTGTGGAAGGCGGTGTTGAACAACGACTTGGCCTGGGCGTAGGCGACCGTAGGCCCGGCGGCCAGGCGCTCGGCCAGCGTCCGCGTCTCGGCCTCGAGGTCAGCCGCCGGCACGACCCGGTTCACGATGCCGAGTTCGAGCGCGCGCTCTGCGCCGAAACGGTCGCCGAGCAGCGCCAGTTCCATGGCCTGTTTCATGCCGAGCGTGCGGGCGAGGAAATAGGAGGAACCGCCGTCAGGGCTCGCGCCGATATGGCAATAGGCGAGCGTGAAGAAGGCGTCGTCGGCGGCAAGCGCGAGGTCGCAGGCCGCGACCAGCCCAAGGCCGAAACCGGCGGCGGCGCCCTGGACGCTGGCGATTACCGGCTTGCGCATCCGGCGGATGGCGAAGATCGGCAGATGGATCGCATGGATGCCCTCGACCACGACGCGCTTGCGGGTCTCCCTGTCTATTTCGAGGCGCTCCTGCATGGCGCGGATGTCGCCGCCCGCCATGAAATGCCCGCCCGCGCCGCGCAGCACCACGCAGCGCACGGACCCGTCATGCTCCAGGTCGCCGATGACGTCCCGCATGTCGATGCGCATCTGCGGACTGAGCGCATTGCGCGCCTTGGGGTTGTTGAGCGTGACCCAGGCGATTCCCTTGTCGATCTCGCAAAGCACCGTGTCGCCCATTCCGGCTTCTCCTTGTCTCGGGGCGGGCCAGATTGTAAGCGAGGCAGAACGCTTCGGGAAATCCGCGATGCTTCGCTACGGCGTGTTCGTCGTCATCGCCGGGGGCCTTGTGCTGGCATTCACCTTCGGGTCGCGCCAGTCCTTCGGCATGTATCTGGAGCCGATCAGCTCCGGTATGGGCTGGTCGGTGGCTGTGGTATCGCTCGCGCTCGCCATCCAGAGCATCTTCTGGGGCCTGGGCCAACCCTTCTTCGGCTGGGTCGCGGACCGCTTCGGGACCGGGCGAACACTGGTCATCGGCAGCGTGATCTATGCCTCCGGTCTCTTCTACGCCAGCCGGATGCAGACGCCCGAAGACGCTTATCTGTCGCTCGGCCTCTTGGTGGGCCTGGGCGCCGCAGGCTGCGGCATGCCTATCGTGATGACGGCGGTGGTGCGCGCCTTTCCCAAGGAGCGCCACCCACTGGTCATGGCGCTGACGGCAACCGGGGTTTCGCTCGGACAGTTCTTCGTCACCCCGTCCGCACGCCCCATCATCGAGGCCTTCGGATGGCGGGGCGGACTGCTGTGCCTGATGGGATTGATCGGTCTCGTCGTGCTGTTGGCCGCGGTGTTGCGCACGCGTCCCGTGTCCCGGTCGCGCGTGCTGGAAGCGGAGCAGAGCCTGAGGGAGGCGCTGATCGAGGCCAGGGGTCATTCCGGCTATCTGCTGCTGACCGCCGGTTTCTTCGTCTGCGGCTTCCATGTGCAGTTCATCGTTACGCATCTACCCAATTTCATCTCGCAAAGCGGCCTGCCGGCCGACGTCGGCGGCTGGGCGATCGCGACCATCGGCATCTGCAACCTCATAGGAACAATCGCAGTGGGGTTCCTGGGCAGCCGTTTCCGCAAGAAATACCTGCTGAGCGGCGTCTATGCGGTGCGCGCGCTCATGTTCGCGGTGTATGCCTTCACGCCTGTAACAACGACAACGACGCTCATCTTCGCCGCCGGACTTGGCCTCGCCTGGCTCAGCACGGTGCCGCTCACCTCCGCGATCATCGGGCAGATCTTCGGCACGCGCTATTTCGGCACGCTGTTCGGCATCGTCTTCCTCGGCCACCAGGCGGGCGCATTCCTGGGCGCTTCGCTCGGCGGCTACCTGTTCGACCTGACGGACGGCTACGAGACGATCTGGCTGATCAACATCGCGCTCGGTGTCTTCGCCGCGATCATCCACCTGCCCATCGCCGACAAGCCAATCGTCCGCCCGGCGGCTCAGCCGGCATAACAGGAAAGTGATTGGCGGCCGGGGCATTTCCTGCGCATTTGTTGCGTCAAGATGGGCAAAGGAGTGCATGGCATGCAGATCCTGAGACGACGGGGCTGGGAACTGCCTGAGAGCGAGGCGACGCCGGAGGCGGTATTCCGCGACAGGCGGCGGCTGATCCAGGCTGCGGCGGCCGGCAGCATCGCGGCGGCGGCATGGCCGGTAGCGGCGCGCGCAGCCACGCCGGAAGCGGACCCGACTGCCGACCTCTACCCGGGACCGCGTAACGAGGCCTATACGCTCGACCGGCCGCTGACGCCTGAAGAGGTCGCGACCACTTACAACAATTTCTACGAGTTCGGCTCCAGCAAGGGCATCTGGAAGCGCGCGCGCGACAATCTGCGCATCCGCCCCTGGACCGTCCATCTCGACGGCGACGTGGAGAAGCCCATCGAGATCGGGTTCGACGACCTGGTGCGCAAGATGGGCGTCGAGGAGCGCCTCTACCGCCACCGCTGCGTCGAGGCCTGGGCGATGGCGGTGCCGTGGTCCGGCTTCCCGATGGCGAAGCTGGTCGAGTTCGCGAAGCCGCTCGCCAAGGCGAAATATGTCCGCATGGAGACCTTCAACGACCCGGACATGGCGTCCGGCCAGAAGGAGTTCTGGTATCCGTGGCCCTATGTCGAGGGCGTCACCATGGAGGAGGCCACCAACGAGCTCGCCTTCATCGTCACCGGCCTCTACGGCAAACCGGTGCCGGCCCAGAACGGCGCGCCGCTGCGTCTCGCGCTGCCGTGGAAATACGGGTTCAAGTCGATCAAGTCGATCGTGCGGTTCACCTTCACCGAGAAGCAACCCAAGAGCTTCTGGGAGAAGGTGCAGGGCCGCGAATACGGCTTCTGGGCCAATGTGAACCCGGAGGTGCCGCACCGGCGCTGGAGCCAGGCGACCGAGCGCATGATCGGCACCGACGAGCGCCGCAAGACCCTGCTCTACAACGGCTATGGCGAGTTCGTGGCCCATCTCTACGAAGGAATGGACCGCCGGAAGCTGTTCTACTGAGGACGGCTATTTCCCGTAGCGGCGGCGGAGCATGGCCATGGCGCCGCGGATGAATTGCGCCTCGCCGCCGCGGGGCCGGCCGGGCCGGTTCTCGCGGTTCCAGGCCATCATATCCACATGCGCCCAGGGGGTGCCGGGCTCGATGAAGCGTTCCAGGAACAGCGCCGCGGTCACCGCACCGGCGAGCGGCCCGTCGGACACATTGTTCATGTCCGCGACATCGCTGGAGAGCAATTTTCGGTAGGGCTGGAAAAGCGGCATCCGCCAGACCGGATCCTGCTCCGCCTCGCAGGCCTCCAGCAGCGCGGTGGCCGCAGCGTCGTCATTGCAGAAGAGCGCCGGCAGGTCGGCCCCGAGCGCGGTCCGGGCGGCGCCGGTCAGTGTCGCGCAGTCGAGGATCAGGTCCGGCGATTCGCCGGAGGCTTCCGCGAGCGCGTCGCACAGGATGAGGCGGCCTTCGGCGTCGGTGTTGCCGATCTCGACCGTCAGCCCCTTGCGAGTGCGGATCACGTCCATGGGCCGCATGGCATTGCCGGAAACGCTGTTCTCGACCGCCGGGACCATCAGCCTGAGCCGCACGGGCAGCGCCGCCGACATCACCATATGGGCAAGCCCGATCATGTTGGCCGCACCGCCCATATCCTTCTTCATCAGCCTCATGCCGGCAGGCGGCTTCAGGTCCAGCCCGCCGCTGTCGAAACAGACGCCCTTGCCGACCAGGGTGAGTTTGGGCCGGTCTTCGCCTCCCCAGACGAGGTCGATCAGCCTCGGCGCAATGGCGGCAGCGCGGCCGACGGCATGGATGGTCGGGTAGTTCCGCGCCAGCAGGTCGTCACCGACGATGGAAGAGACCTGCGCTCCGTGGCGCTTGCCGAGTTCCCGGACAGCGGCTTCGAGCCGTTCCGGCCCCATATCGTTGGCAGGCGTGTTGATGAGGTCGCGAACCTGCGATTGCGCCTCGACGGCTGCGAGCGCCGCGCTCCGGTCCGCGTTTGCCGGCCAGACGAGGCTGGCGCGGTTCCGGCCCTTGCTGTCCGAATAGGCGTCGAAGGCGTAGCAGCCGAGCCCCCAGGCGATGGCGGCCCGCGTAGCCTCGTCCGGTCCGAGTTCGTTCTCGATGCGGAAAGCGCCGCTCTTCAGCCGGTGCGGCAGGCCTCCGCAGGACCACATGTCTCCGGGCCCGTCGGTTCCGGCCAGCACCCGCGCCGCCATGCCGTCCGCATCGGGGAGTGTCAGCACGCCGCCGGGTTCGGCGTCGAATCCGTTGGCTGCGACCCAGTTGCGGTCGCCGGGCCCGGCGCTTTCGAGCCAGCCCTTGAGGCCCTCCCGATTCAGCAGAAGAACAGGCACGGCATCGGGCGCGTCAGCCAGAAAAATATCGGTCACGGGTCGGTTTTCTCCTGTCGGCAATCGGGCCGTCGGCTCAGAATTCGTAGCGGTCTTCGGTAAGCAGATCGTCCAGGCCCGGATCGTTCTCGCCGGGCACGTGGACGACGGTGTAGGTGAAACCGTCGCGGTCCAGCGGCATGGTGGCGTCGAGGCCGAGCTTGTCCGACACGCCGTCGTCCGCGGAGGGGTCGAGCTTCGAGCCCT